>CAZYAC010000077.1:0-15643 GCA_964645475.1 uncultured Saprospiraceae bacterium
TAATTGTGCGCATAGCGAGGATACAAAGAGAAAACATACCCCTAAAACTCGTATTATTTTCACCACCATTTATTTATGATTGTAGTTGATCTTATACGCTTGAAATAGTTTCCCTCCTTCACCACGAATCTCCAGTTCTACGGCGGGCTTATTTCCATTCCAATCTATTTCAATAAATCCAAAATTTAATTGATCGGTCAATTTACCTATTCTTAAATTATTCTCTTCAGAAGCATTCTCATAAGTATGCGTAAGCCCACTAGAAGTTAATTCAACTAAAGGATATTCCAATCCTTCTATTTCTTTTTTAGATATTTCACCAATATGCCGGTCTCCGCTTATAAAAATAGCCCCGGGTACTTGATGTTTTACTAATAGATTAAATAAACGATCTCGCTCTTGGGGAAAAGTATTCCACTTTTCGTAATTGTGTTGGACGGGTAACACTTGAATCCCTGAACCGATGATGTGAATTTGGGCATCACTATTTTTGAGTTCTTGCTCTAACCATTGCCACTGTTTTTCTCCAAGTATAGTTCCCGTTTTATTGGGAATATATTGTGGGTATTGTCCTCGACGACGCTCTACCCTGTCTCGAAAATATCGAGCATCGAGTAAGATCACTTTTACTTTTTTACCAGCTTTACCGAAAGAATAAGATTGATAGCCTCCTTCTCGCTGCCATACTGGATTTGATTTGGGAACATCCAAAAAGTCTAACATAGCATCTCTACTTTCCGAACGTTTTGGATATTCCTTTCCGCCATCGTTGACGCCATAATCGTGATCATCCCAAACACCAATGATCGGTGTAGATGTCATTAGCTTTTGATATTCCCTATTCTTTTTTTGTAACGCGTAATTAGCAGCCATAAGATTCATGTCTTCTGTATCAG
Organism: uncultured Saprospiraceae bacterium; assembly: GCA_964645475.1. Classification (GTDB taxonomy): domain Bacteria; phylum Bacteroidota; class Bacteroidia; order Chitinophagales; family Saprospiraceae; genus JALZUU01. The sequence goes on from CAZYAC010000077.1 coordinate 897, forward strand.
CATAAATATTATCACCCAACCAAATCCAGAGGTCTGGTTTTTTATCTACAATGGGTTGCCATAGAGGTTGTTCATAATCAGATCGATTACATGAACCTAAAGCAATCCGAGTCAACGTTTTGGATTCATCCACTGAAATAGAAGAAACGTTAGATTCGGTAATGGAGGTTGCTTTTTTGGGTTGGCAACTATAGTTCAAGTTGATAAACAACAGAATAAATAGGCAAAGAAAAATCTTATTAGCATTCATGAATAAATTGATTAGAATTTTTTAAGCAGAAAAAGCTGTTTTAATTTGATCCAACAAAATACTCAAATCCAAAGTATTACCTAAAGACCAAAGATTATTTTCTTGTTTATTATTAGTTAAGTCTTCCATCACTGCCGCCGCTTCTGCATGAAAGCCACGCTGTGGATAATCGAAATCAAAAGTTGCTGCTTCTCCGTTGGCATCTGTTAGGGTAAATGTTTTTGCCTCGTGCCAGCGACCGGGTATAATGATTTTTCCTTTTGTACCGTATATCTCTGCAACCGTTGGACTTTCATGTAAAATAGTGGAAGATAAAATAGCCATCTTTCCAGAATCATATTCCAATAAAATGGCATTGGCCTCATCTACTCCAGTTGATCCTTTATGAGCAATTGCTTTGACTCGATTGGGTTTTCCTAAAAGTACAGTGGCGAGAAACGCAGGATAAATACCAATATCTAACAAAGCGCCTCCCGCTAACACAGGATCAAATAACCGACTCCTCGGATCAAAATCTGCCCGAAAACCAAAGTCTGCTTTCACGGTCAACACTTCACCGATCTCACCCTCTTTTATTATCGCTATTACTTTTTGAAAAGCAGGCAAAAATCTGGTCCATAAAGCTTCCATCAAATAGGTTTGCTGAGTCCGAGCAGCAGTGATCATTTGCTGAACTTCCAGTTGATTGATACCTATTGGTTTTTCACAGAGAACAGGAATTTTTTTATTTAAAAAAAGGATGGCATTTTTAGAATGTTCGCTGTGCGGTGTAGCAATATATACCACATCTAAATCGGGGCAATTACTTAGTTCATCATAACTTCCGTAAGCATGCAAAGCATCATATTCATCCGCAAATTTCTGCGCTCGATCCAAAGACCGGGAAGCAACAGCATGTAATCGAGCATTGGGTAAAGTCAGAAGATCTTGTACAAATTTATGTGCAATTTTACCAGGACCTATTACGCCCCAGTTAAATATTTTTTTTGAGGTCATTTTTTCTTTAGAAGAATTTTATTTTTTTAAAAGATGTAGCACTCCTGCGGTCATCGTAGCTACTCCTGTACGGATTGTTGGTACAGGCAATGGTGCATATTTATTAGAATGTAAGGAAGGTAATGTGCCACCCGCTGCCTTGGTCTTTTCGACTACTTCTGGATCAACACTCCCCAACCAATACAACAATATCGGCACTTTTTCTTCGGTCCGACCGTAACGACCAAAATCTTCTCCTCCCATAACAGGAGAAAGCATCAATACTTGTTCTTCTCCAATGGCAGATTGAAAGACTGGAAAAAGCGTTTCTACTAGGCTTTTATTATTGAATAATGCTGGAGTAGACTCGTTACGAACAGTAACTACTGGCAATTCATCTTCATGCAGTCCAGCAGACAATCCTACTCCTCGACAAGTTCTTTTTATTTTTTCCAAAATTGCTGTTCGAACTTCATCTTTATAAGAACGTAGGGTTAATTCTAATTTCACCTCGTTGGGTATAACATTGCCTTTAGAACCTCCATGAATCGATCCAACTGTCAATACGCCCGGGTCAAGAGGAGATATTTCACGGCTAATAATCGTTTGAAAATCAAGGATTAAGCGTGCCGACAAAACAATAGGATCAATCGTCGTATGTGGGTAAGCACCATGACCTCCGTGGCCCTTAATCGTAATATCAACCATGTCTACATTCGCCATTGCGTATTCTGCACATAAGCCAATTTGTCCAGCGGGCATCCCGCTACTTACGTGCAAAGCAAGTGCATAATCAGGTTTTGGAAATTTTTCGTAAAGTCCATCTGCTAACATTGCTTTCGCTCCGCCACTACGTTCTTCTGCAGGTTGTCCGATAAAAACCAAAGTACCACTCCAGTCGTTTTTTCGGTTGGCCAAACTGCGAGCGGTCCCTGCCCAAACGGTCATGTGCATATCATGACCGCATGCGTGCATGACGCCCACTTCTTTTCCTTCCGCATCTTTGGTCTTGACTTTGCTTGCGTACGGAAGGTTAGTAGCTTCCACAATCGGTAAAGCATCCATATCTGCTCGAACTAAGACCGTTGGACCAGGTCCATTTTTCAAAACACCTACCACACCGTAGCCACCTACATTTTCGGTAACAGTAAAACCTGCGGTCCGTAATTCTTCTGCCATTCGTTTTGAGGAGGCCAATTCATGAAAAGATAATTCCGGATTAGCATGCAAGTGTTTATATAAATCCTCAAGATAAGTTATATCTTTAGCCGCTGGAAAAACATCCTGACAAAATACATTGGAGGTAAAAAGTGTAGCGACCAAGGTCAACAAAATATATTTTTTCATCATAACAAATGGTATAAAAATTATTAGTAAAAGGTGCCGGATGTAACTAAAATTTGAAAACGCTGAGCATAAATACGTTTATACAAAAGTACAAATTAGAATTCAGATTTTTACTATGGAAGCAATTGATTTAGTCAAGATAAATTTCAATCCAGAACAACTTAAATTACTAAATGTTTGTTTGGCTTTTTTGATGTTTGGAGTGGCACTAGATATCAGTAGTAAAGATTTTTTATATGTCCTAAAAGCATGGAAATCAATTGTAGTGGGTTTAATTTCACAGTTGATTTTTTTACCAATTCTTACCTTGATACTTATTTATATTTTTCATCCACCGGTAAGCGTAGCGGTCGGTATGGTCTTGGTCAGTGTTTGCCCCGGAGGAAATGTATCAAATTTCATGGTACATTTAGCAAAGGGAAATGCCGCTCTATCTGTAACGCTTACCTCCATCGTAACGTTGGGAGCAACCATTCTCACACCGGTTGGGTTTTATTTCTGGACAAGTTTTACTTACGGAGAGTCTTATTTAAATCAGGAACTCAGTGTATCCCCCACTGAAATTCTCAGAACAGTATTTACTTTAATAGTAATTCCGTTATTTATTGGAATGGGATTTAATTCTTATTTTAAAATATTGAGTGAAAAAATACGAAAACCCGTTAAGCTATTATCCATTCTAATTTTTATTGCTTTCGTTATTGCGGCCATCCTTGCCAATTTGGAAAATATTATGGAGCATGTTTCCAAAATAATCTTAATCGTCGTCGTACACAATGGCGCCGCTTTGATCATGGGTTATTGCTTCGCCCGACTCTGCAAACGGAGTATTTACGATGCCCGCGCCATTTCCATTGAAACAGGCATCCAAAATTCCGGATTGGCCTTGATTATTATTTTTAATTTTTACGATGGTTTGGGTGGAATGGCGCTAATTACTGCCTGCTGGGGAATCTGGCATTTAATTACTGGAGGACTATTATCTGCCTATTGGTCTCGAATTCCGATCGATTCTTCCCCTAGAATGTGACTTATCTAAAGTTTGTTCGTAAAAAGAGAGAAGCTGATGTTCCATACATGTGGAATTCTTCAATCAAGGATAAAACAAATTTTCAGATAAAATATAAATATCTGACTATCAATTCTTTAAAGAAAAATACAGCATAAAGGATATTTTTTATTAAAAAATAACACCATTTATGAAAATAGCGTACCTTTGCAGTGCTATCCCCACGACATATCAGACTTAATCTACTGATAATCAATATCTTACAAACATAATTTATAAATCAAAATCAATTAAAATTTCAAAGATTATGGCTATTAACCTCCTCGAAATGCTGTCCAGCCAACTGGGTGGATCACAGTATTCTCAAATTGGAAAATTCCTCGGTGCCGATGAAGGTATCGTAAAAAGCGCAATGGGCGCAGCACTACCTTCTATCTTAGGAAGTGTTATTGGCAATGGAAGCACTAGCACCGGAGCTGCTGGTTTGATTAACATGCTTAACAAAGGAAACTTTGACGGCAGCATGCTAGATAACCTAGGCGGTCTTTTTGGTGGTGGCAATGCAACCTCTAGCCTAATGAATTCTGGAAGCTCTATTCTAAGCAGCTTAATGGGTAACAAATTAGGTTCTGTTGTGGACTTGATTGGTTCCGTTACTGGTATGAAGAAAAGCAACTCGTCTTCACTGATGAGTATGGCAGCACCGCTTGTAATGAGCATGCTTGGCCGTTATGTAAAAAACAAAGCATTGGATGCCACTGGGCTTTCCAAGTTTTTAGGTACACAGAAAAAGCATGTTGCTTCTGCTTTACCAGCAGGTATGGGTAACATCCTTGGTTTTGATGCAGGCAATGTTGGATCAACTGTTTCTAACGCCGCTAACGCAGGCCGCGCAGCAGTTGCTGAAACTGCCAATACTGGCGGTGGTATCTTAAGCAAAATTTTACCTTTAGCATTGATCGCTCTTTTAGCAGGTGGTGCTTATTGGTTCATTTCTGGAGGAAATAGTCCAACAGAAGCATTATCAGATGCGACTACTGGAATTACCGAAGGTGCTACTAACCTAGCTGACAAAGCAGGTGATATGGCTAGTGATGCTGCTGGTGCCGTAAAAGACGGAGCTGCTGCTACGGCTGACGCTGCTGGAAACATGGTAGACAAAGCAGGTGAAATGGCTGGTGACGCAATGGACGCAACTACTAAAGCTGCTCGTGAAGCGCTTGGTAGTGTTAAATTTGCTGCTGGTTCTGCTGGTGCAAAATTTAACGAATTCTTAGCAGGTGGTGCAAAAGGCGACAAATCTTTCGCATTCCAAAATCTTAACTTCGGAGTGGGTAGCGCTGACATCAGTGGCTCAACTACTGAAGTAGACAATATGGCTGCGGTATTAAAAGCTTACCCGAATTATAAGATTCAGGTTGCTGGCTATACGGATAACACAGGTAATGCGGATAAGAACAAAACTTTGTCTGAAGCACGTGCTACCAGCGTAAAGAAACATTTAGTAAACCAAGGTATTGACGCAAATCGAATCTCAGTAATGGGTTACGGTGCTGACAATCCTGTTGCTGACAACAGCACTAAAGAAGGTCGTGCACAAAACCGAAGAATCGAAATCAGTGTAGTGAGATAATTCACACACTGACTGGATATATTCCGGTTTATAAATTAAAAAGAGGTAATCGTTGTAAAACGGTTAGCTCTTTTTTTTATTGGTCTTTTTTATTTTGCCAATTCATTCATAGCGGCATAATAAATTAAATACCACTCCTCTCCATCGCGAGAAAAGCGACGCTGCATTCCATAACTGGCTTCGGCATGACGAATCTTTTCGATCACCATGTCTTCCCCTAATGGCTGAAAGTCTCTGATGAATGATCCATCCATGGCATTAAAGGGCCGATGCATTTTCCAGTTTTCTTTTTCCCAATAAAAGCCAGTGAGCTCTGTATCCTCGGTTTCTTTTTCAGGAACGCCTTCTAATGGAAAACGGATATGATTTAATTGAAAAACACTATCTCGATGGAAGTTTTCATAAAATTTTCTGAAGCCTGGTGGAAGACCCGTAGGAGCTACATCATCTTGTGCTATTACTTGCTCCGTAGGCTCAATTTGAGTTGTCGTATTGGCCAATCTGTTCTTTAAATAAAAAATAAAGAAAACGGAAGTACATAAAACGCCCAACAAAAAAGAAAGAACGTATTTCATCTTTAAGAGTTTTTCAGTTTTTGAATAAAGTCTAATATGGTGATTTATTCTAAATCAAACGATCCGCATATCTCCTGTATCTTCCAAAGCAGTAACCAAGATGAACTCTTTTTCTACCACTTCATATTTCACTTCAAAAAATTGCAGATATTCGCCTTTGCTGATATGTCCTGTGCAAATCCCTCCTTCTGGATTATACCCAAAAGGATCGATAAAAATATGTTCCCGAAAATCTAAGGCTCTCCGACCGTAGGCTTTATATAAGGCTTCTTTTGCGCCCCAATAAACATGAAGATGTTCCAAACGAGTTGCATCTCGCAGGCTACGCATTTCCGGTTCGCGCATAAATTTATGAGCAATCCGTTCGATTTTTCCTACTATCTTTTGAATATCTACTCCTACCGAACGCGGAGCTGCCAAAACGGCTACTTGTTCGCGGGAGTGACTGATAGAAATCTCAAAAAGAGAATCTGATAAATAAGGTTTTCCAAATTCGTCTTTTAGACAAGCTCCTCGCATTTTACGCCCCGACATGAGGTGTAATAACCAGCGACCAGCCAACCACTCTAGACGTCGGCTACCTTTTAATTGATCCAGTTGCTGATATTCTCGTCTACGCAGTTGTAATCGTTCTAAAAAATATGCTTCTGTTTCCTCAATATGCCAAAGGCCGAGTTCACCTTCAGGCTGTATATTCCGATGAAAAGTTAATGCCATACTGCGAAATTAGTTTTTTTTTACGAATAGACTTTATTCTAAAATAGTTTTATGAGTTCAAAATTAGAGATTTTATTTCCAATCGATGAACACGCGGAACCTCGTAGCTTTAGCTACGAAGGTGAGCATGTGAAAAAGAGTGGAAACAAAAGATCAATTTTGAGCTACACTAAATTATTTAGAATAAAGTCTAATAAAGAAATTAATAAAGAAAACATCCTTTCAATAGCGAACCAACAACTACAGACCGTCACAATTTATTATCTTTGTTCCATGCAAATCCTCGCAAAAAAGATCACACAACTAACCGGTCACCGGGCTTCCGTATTTGCGGTCGAAGCTGGACCAGAACCACACACTATTTTGTCAGGGGCTGGGGATGGTTGGATTGTACAATGGTCGCTAGATGATCCCGAAAACGGTAAGTTAATTGCTAAGGTTGATACCAATATTTTTTCTTTAAAATATATTGCTTCGACCCAAACAATTGTAGTTGGGGATATGCACGGCGGCGTCCATTGGGTAAAACCGGGCCACCCAGAGTCGACCAAAGATATTGCACACCATAAAAAAGGGGTCTATGCCATCTTAGAATTGGATGATTTTATTTTTACGGGTGGTGGAGATGGAAAAATAACTCGTTGGTCTTTAAAGGAGGAACGAAGTCTAGAAAGTTTAGAACTTAGCCACCAAAGTCTTCGTAGTATTGTTTGGTCGCGGACTCGCAACGAACTGGTCATCGGCGCAAGTGATGAACATATTTATATCTTGGATGCAGATACCCTGGGAATAAAACACACCATTCATAACGCGCACGGAAATTCAGTTTTTGCCGTTCAATTCAGTCCGGATGAACGGTATCTGTTTAGTGGTGGTCGAGATGCGCATCTTAAGATTTGGGATTGTAAAAATGACTACGCTCCTATTTTTTCTGAAGCAGCTCATTGGTTTACCATTAATGCCATTGCATTTGATCCCAGCGGTCAGCTTTTTGCGACGGCCAGTAGAGATAAAACGCTTCGGATTTGGGATGCAAAAGATTTTAGTTTAAAAAAATCACTAGATCTAAAAAAAAATGGAGGACATATAAATTCTGTCAATGACTTGTACTGGTCTCCTTACCGTAATGAGTTAATTTCAGCGAGCGATGATCGGAGTTTGATCGTCTGGAAAATAGAAATAAATACGATTTAAATTTTTAAAAAATCACATTTACATGATCTTATCAGATACTAGTATTAAAGCCGCCATTGTTACTGGTGGAATTGTTATTGAACCTTACGATCCAACCTGTCTAGGTACCAATTCTTACGATGTACATCTTAGTAAATTTTTAGCGGTTTACGAAAATGAAATACTGGATGCAAAAAAACACAATACAACTAAGGAAATTATTATTCCAGAAGAAGGTTATGTGATTCAACCAGGCACCTTATATCTCGGAGTAACCGAAGAATATACCGAAACGCATAACTCGGTCCCGTTCCTAGAAGGTAAATCCAGTGTCGGTCGTTTAGGAATTGATATTCACGCCACGGCTGGAAAAGGAGATGTTGGTTTCTGTAATACTTGGACACTAGAGATTTCCTGCGTCCATCCTGTTCGAGTTTACGCGGGGATGCCCATCGGACAATTAATTTATTTTTCAATAGAAGGGGAGGTAGAAAATTATTATAACAAAAAGAAAAACGCAAAATATACCGAACGTACCCTCAAGCCTGTGGAGTCCATGATGTGGAAAAATAAGTTTTAAACTTGTTGAAAGATAATTAATAATGGATTAATGAAAAATTAATAATGAGTCTTCTGACCTATTTTGAAAGATAATTGTGTTATTTTTTTTTGTTAAAATTGATACTGATTTTGCGAAAGCTTCATACTCAAAAATTTTTCTAAACACTCCAAATTGGTACTCAATGATTCAACAAAAAACATACTTATGAATCTGAAAATTATATCAGCTGGTGCAGGTAGCGGAAAAACTTATCGACTGACGGAAGAAATGGTTGGGTTGCTACGTTCCGGAGTGCGAGCCAATGGTGTTATCGCAACTACTTTTACGACCAAAGCAGCAGCGGAATTACAAGAACGGGTACGCGTAAAATTATTGGAGGAAGGACTGGTAGACGAAGCCAACGCGTTGACCAATGCACTCATTGGTACGGTCCATGGATTAGGCGTAAAATTACTTAAACGTTTTGCCTTCTTAGCCGGTGTTTCACCACAGATTGATATTATTGCAGACGAAGATCAACAGATATTTTTTAACCGCTCGCTCGCTTCTGTTTTACGGCTCGATCGAATTCGAGAAATGGAAAAATACAGTGTCCGACTAGGGTTAAGTAAAAACGAGTATTACGACTGGCGACAAGAAATCAAAAGACTGACAGATACTGCTCGAGCCAACGACTTTTCAACCGAAGTCCTGATCAAAAGTCGAGATAATTCCATTAAGACCCTCACAGCTTTTTTAGGAACGATATCTCCCCTTTCCGGTGAAAAACTTTTTCAAAATTTCACCAATGAAATCCGCACAACAATTGATCGGTTAAATGCCAATGAGGATCAAACCAAAAAAACTGGAGCCGTTGTAGATACCCTCAAAGGAATGCTCCGAAAAATTGATTTAGGAGATACCCTCAACTGGCACGAGTGGGTCAAGATCAGTAAACAGAAGGTCGGAGTAAAAAGTAAAGATGATATTGCAGACCTAATCGAACTGGCTCGTAACCATGATACCCATCCGGAATTTCACGCGGATATTAAAAATTATCTAACCACCATTTTTGATATCGCCATTGAGGCAATTCAAGAATATGAGACTTATAAAAAACAGCGAGGCCTGATTGATTATATTGATATGGAAATTCAGGTCAATCGATTGCTTGACCAACCGACAGTGCGTGAAATTTTAGCCACTGAATTAGACCTTCTTATGGTCGATGAATTTCAGGACACTAGTCCTATTCAGTTAGAAATATTTTTAAAACTTTCTCAGATCGCAAAACATTCCGTTTGGGTGGGCGATCCTAAACAATCTATTTATGGATTTCGGGGTGCAGAACCTCGCTTGATGATGGAGATTATCAAACAAAATGGGGGTGTCAAAAAAGAAGATATTCAGGAATATAGTTGGCGTTCTCGGGAAGACATTGTCTACCTGACCAATGCTATTTTCACAAAAGCATTTAAGGATTTACCGAAGGAACAAATTCCATTAAAACCCAAACGCACCAAAGCGGACAATCCGGAAGATCCCAATTTTAAAGGAGAACCATTAGAAATGCAAGATGCACTAATGAACTGGCATTTTGAATTTGACGGAGAAGGACGAGCACCAGGAAAAGATTGGATGAACAGTGCACTAGCCACCAGCGTGCACAAGATGATTGTACGACAAGTTCCCATTATGGATCGTTATACTCAAAAGATGCGGAATGTACGACCAGGAGATATTGCCATTTTATGTCGAACCAACAAGGAATGTCTCAACTTAGCCGAAGCGCTTCATCAAGCTGGCATAAAAGCTGCCATCGCTCGAAATGGTTTGCTCGATACCGCCGAAGCTAAATTAATTTTAGCTTGTTTAAAATATATGCTTCACCGTTCAGACGCTTTATCGGTTGCCGAAATCTTATTGCTCGGAGCCAATAAAAAAATTGAAAAAATAATTAAAGACCGACTTGAGTGGCTAGAATTGGATGATGAAAAACGCCGCTATGAACATTGGAGCAGCGATCAACCGCTCATCAAAAAATTAAATAATCTGCGGGCCAAAGCTTCCGAATTATCCAGTACAGAAATGCTAAATCTCTTGCTGGAAGTTTTGGATTTACGAAGAATCATGGCCCACTGGGGCAACATATCGCAGCGGATGGATAACGTCGATATGTTCCGCAAATTTGCACTACAATACGAAGACAATTGTAACCGACTACATGCAGCAGCATCCCTTGGTGGCTTTCTCCTCTATCTCAATGAAATGGCAGTAGGAGAAAAAGATGCTCGGGGTTCAGGAGCAGGGGAAGGTGCGGTCAACTTATTGACTTATCACCGTAGTAAAGGATTGGAATGGCCTGTGGTTATTTGCCATAACTTGGAGAATGGATTTCGAGATAATCTCTGGGGAATGAATATTGTGGCCGAGTCCGATCAAGTGGATCTCAATAATATCCTTGGTAATCGATGGTTGCGGTACTGGATTAATCCATATGGTCAACAGCTCAAAGGAACTGGTCTTGCAGAACGTATCGAAGCGAGTCCAGAACAGGAAGCCAGTCGTTATCAAGGATTACAAGAAGAAGCCCGTTTACTTTATGTCGGAATTACTCGTGCTAGAGACTATCTGGTTTTTCCGAGCCGGAGAAAGTCAGAAACCAAATGGTTGAATCGCTGCTGCCATGACGGAGACGAAAAGCGCCCTACGCTCGATCAAAGTTCCAGTGAATCTATTTGGACTTGGAACGAACAACCCATTATTGTTCATCCAGAAGTAACGAGTTTTGCGCGAGATTTTCCACAGGTTGAACATGAAGAAGGATTACTGACTTATTTTGAAAAACGACCTACCAGCACCTCCTATCTTCCATACAAAATTGATGCGAGTAGTTATTATAAACGTGGTTCGCTAAAAATCAATCCCGGTACTTTTAAGGGATATAGCAGCGGACCCGTTGTGGCTGACGTTCAAAACCTTCGTCCTTTGGCACAGCTAGTAACAGACTTTTTTTTAGCCGATGAACCGGATCGGAAAGGGGAACAACGATTGGCAATGGCGGAACAATTAATTGAACGATACGAAGCGGAAGATTTTACGAATAGTACCGAAATTTGCCAATGGTCTAAGCAATTTTACCAGCAGCTGAATCAATATGGTGAAGGAAAAATATATCATTCCTATCCACTACATTTAAAAATAGGAAAACAGATTTTTGAGACGAGTATTGATTGGCTGGTGGTTAACAAAGATCATTGTATTATTATTAAAAATTCTAAATTTGCAGGACAAAAAGATCGCTATTCCAAACATGCTAAAGATAAAGCGGGTTGGTTTGCACTTTGCGAAAAAGGAATTCGTAAAAAATTCTCTCCTAGAGAAGTAACTAAATTAGTACATTTCGCACTGGGAGGTGGATTGTTAAATTTAAAAGTAGAAGAGAAAACCACTGAAAAGCTTTTATAATTCTTCTAAAACGTTTAAATTAGAGTGTATCTACTAAGAGCATGTTTAAACAAACGCTCAATTTTGGTTTTATAAAAAAAGTACATGAAAGATTTATTAATCATATTATTACTATTGGGCCTCTTATGGGGTGGCTATAAAGGAATGGTCTTTTTAGGCAGTTTTACCCAATCAGCAACAACCGATTCTGAATCCATAGAACAGCCATTGGCGGAAAACTCAGAAAAAAGACTTAATCAGTCCGCTATTAAAGAAATGAAAAAGATAACACCAGCAGTGGAGAAAAAAGAAAAGCCAGTTATCAAAAAAACAGAAGTAATTCCCCCAGCTCAAGAAAAAACCAATGGACAAAAAGCCATGGAAGCTGTTAGGGGTGATACCCGTCTTGATATAGAAGGTAAGCCACGCAGCAAAGAAGATTTTTATAAAGAGTCAGATAAAGAAGAAACACCACCTTATCAAAGAAAAGATGATCCGATTGTAAAGAAGGCACCGACAACTAACGAAACAGATCTAAAAGAACAAAAGGCAGCTATGGCAGAAAAAGGAAAAGCACTTGCCAGCGAATTTAATACCAAAGGAACTAATGTAAAAAAATCCAAAACTAAGACTGCTTTCAATATTGAAAAAGGCGAAAATGAAACAGTTTCCCCTCCTGATCGTCCTCAGGAATATGAGCAGCCTGTCAAAAAATTTACACCTTCAAAATACGTTTTAGTCGCTGGTTCTTACTCAAGTACTGATAATGCCGTCAAGGAAGTACAACGACTAAAAAAACAAGGATATCCAAAGGCCAGCATTATCTTATCTGAAAAAAATCTGAACTTAGTTTCTCTAGGTACTTTTTCTGATAGAGCAGCTGCCGATGCCCAAGCGGCACAGATCAAAAAAGCAGGAATTGACCTGTTTGTAAAAGGAATGCGCTAGAGACCAGAAAAAGCAAAAAATAGTGGCTTCGTTGCCATTTTAACGAATAAACCCTAATTTTGATGGGCTATGACAAACCTCCGGACCCAATTAATCATGTTTAAAAATCCGGTGGTCAATTTTAATTTATTAAAAAAGTTGTTGTTCTTTGGGTAACCATCCTCTGAAATTAACGACTGCAAAAAACAAACACTATGATGGGTCTTTTAAAATGGATTGGAATGATCATTCTCGTCCTTTGTATAGGTATATGGATAGTCACCGTCGCTAAATCCTGCAAACAAATCAGCGACCCTTCTCTCGAAAACGTCATTCCTGATGACCTCGGTTCTTCTGTTGAAGAAGGTTTAAGCGATGCTAAAGCCAATCTTGATGATCTCTACGATAAAGGGGCTGAAGAGATGAGCGATCTAAAAAAAGAAGCCATCGAGGCAAAAGATAAAATTGCGATGAAGGCAGAAGATATGTCTAGCAAAGTTTTTGAAGAAGATCCGGAAGATCTAGCGGAGGAAGCTGAAGCTGAAGCAGAAAGAAAAGCCATTGCGGCTCGCCGAGATGTGCTATCCAAGAAAGGTGGTAACAGTAGCTCCGATAACTCCCGATCTAGTGGAGGAAGCAGTGCTAGTACCAGTAGCGGAAAGTATTTCGTTGTAACGGGTGCTTTTCTAGAGGAAGCCAATGCCAAAGCGATGGTAAAACAACTCAAAAAAGCAGGGTATAAAAATGCCGAAGTTGTGGTATTTGACCTTTCTCAATATTATTCTGTTTTTGCAAGACGCTATAACACCCGCAATTCGGCCAATGATCTGGCAGCATCAATTAGTGAAAAACTAGGGTTCGAAACCTACGTTCATGAAAAGAGAGCTCGATCTAAAAATCGGTAATTAATGGTCTTCTAATAAAACATGAGTCAGCGCATGAAGCGCTGGAGATTGTTAACATAAAAGGAATAAGCCTTAAGTAGTAAGCCCCTTCACTCGCATATAATATGCGAATTGAAGGGGCTTACTACTTAAGGCTTACAACTTTCAGTGGGTTCTTACAATGAAATATTATACAAAAAATAATAAAACTTTAAAATTAGGATGACTCTTATTTATTTGTGCGATCTTTCTGCATGTTTTACTCATAGGTCCTTCTACCTAGAAAACCAATCACGTTTTTATTCATAATATAATAATGATTGTTGTGCTTCGCAAAAGGGATCTTATGGCGGGTTGCAGTTCCGACATTTTGTTGTATCAACATTAAATAGTCCTCTCCTACTTCCGTAATGATGGCTACATGTCCATAATCGTCTCCTTGGTAAACAACGATATCATCCGCTTCTGGTTTGAAGACCCCACCGTTAATAAACTGATAAAGGTTTCGTTGTGGGTTAAAGTCTCCATCTCTTAATTCTCGATTATAAAAATCCTTAGCATGACCGTAAGTATCCGGCATTTCATGTTTCAATCGATTATAATAATATCTTTTCACAAATTCTACGCACTGCCATTTCATTCCATAGTTATAGCCTCCCGGACTTACATGACGTCCCTGCGACTCGTAAGGGGTTCCATTATAATAAACTGGAATACCGCGATATTCATCGATCACCTCACCGATGGCGAGGTCTTTTTCGCTGCGTTTTCCAGATAAGGGTTTATTAGTTTCTGGTAAGACTATTTTAACTGGAACCTTCATCGGCTCCGTTTTTTGCTCTGAACCACAACTACTTATTCCAATTAACAATAGGACCAACATGATCATTTGCACTATTACCGACCTATCTATATTTGTCATTTTTCTATTTTAACGTTCTTAAGGGGTTTCTTTGGATTAACCATGTTATTGTCGAATAAGATTCAGATTAAACTAAATCAATATTCGTTCCATCTGCTTAAGGAATGTTGAATAAATAAAATACGATTCTATGCTTCCTCTTTTTACATCACTCTGCATCAACAAAATGGTCCCCGAATCAAGTTCGGGATAAGATATTATACGGGGCATAACGCCCATTTTGCTTCTTTGATTGATGCAAAAATAGTTCGCCTAGCATCTGCACTTATTTATTCGCCATTCCTAGGTGACAAAAGTAAGCTTTAATTTACAACTCTCTTACCCAAATATTGCGATAACTCACCAGA
>CAZYAC010000078.1:0-15492 GCA_964645475.1 uncultured Saprospiraceae bacterium
TCTGATCTTGGGGATCGGTTTGAGAACGGGAAATGGTATCTGATGGCGATTGATCGGTTGTTGATTGTTAGACGAGTGGAGAAGGTGCTTTTTGGGAAAGAGAAAGGATCGTTTAAATTGACGGACTGGAGTGGGGGAGTGGATTTTGTGAAATCAAAAGGCGTTGTGGTTTGGCGGGTTGTTTGGAAGGTAGAGGGGCTTGGGTGAAAGTTATAATCAGCCAAATCTGCTAAAAAAAATCAAATTTGGCTGATTATAGAGTTTAGTTTATCATAGAAGTGACTGGTAGAAAAGAAGACCTTTTAGGATACGAAACTGATCTGTTGTCCAACCAAAAAATCTCCTTGATTGATATTATCTTTTCGTTAATTAATGGTATTAATACTCAAGATTATTCGCCTATAAATACCCCCCGTTAGTACTAGGAAATCAAAATAAAACTTAGCTCTTTCGATAAAAATAGATGAGGATTCTAAATTGTACAATTGTTATTTCGGTAATTACTATGTTTTTTATATATTTACTTTTACTTGCCTTGAGAAAACTTACCGGATAGATTTTGTGACAATCATTCGATGTCCATTTTATCTTCCATATTCTAACTAATACTTGTTCTTTATTATTCCTATTTCTAAGCAATAGGTTTGAACTCAATTGCCTATGTAGGTCCATAACATAGAGTGTTCAATCAAAATGGGAATAAGCTCACAAAAAAGTTCTTTTAAAAAGTACTGACCAACATAGTGACTAAGAGAAATTTACTATTATTTAGGAACCAAGTATAATATTACAAAAGACGAATAACAGACGAAAAAAATATGGAATACGCAATCGGATTAGGAATACTAGCAATTCTGGGTTTTATCTTTTTCCTCACTCGAAAAAAAGCTACTAAAGAAGAATTTATATTGACGAAAGAATTCAAAGAAATTCTCAATATTCTCAATAATACCAGAGAAAGTATTTTTATTACTGGCAAAGCTGGTACCGGTAAGTCTTCTCTATTTAAATATTTTAAAAAAAATACGAATAAAAAATTTGTGGTTGTTGCTCCAACTGGAATTGCAGCTTTAAATGTTGGTGGTCAGACTATTCATTCTTTTTTCAGATTTCCTCCAGCTATTATCAATACTGATAGTATAAAGCCTGATTTTGTTAGAGCTGAGTTATTTAAAAATTTGGAGATGGTCATCATTGATGAGGTCTCAATGGTCAGAGCAGACTTAATGCATGGAATTGATATAGCGCTTAGAAAGAATAGAAACAGACTCGATGAACCATTCGGAGGTGTACAAATGGTTTTTATCGGAGATCTATTTCAATTGCCTCCAGTTCTTACGTCTGAAGATAGAGACGAAATATTAACCGAATTCGGCGGACAATACTTTTTTGATGCAAAAGCATTCTTGACTTGCACTTATCATTTTAAAGAATTGACTACTATATTCCGACAATCAGAAGAACAGGTGGCGTTTAAAAAATTGCTTAACAACGTAAGAAGTAATACCGTAGATTTTGAAGACATGGTACTTTTAAATTCTCGCCATGAAGATAACGCTGGTGTTCAAGAAGATTCCATTTTTCTAACTACTAGAAGAAGAATAGCTAGAAATATTAATATTGAAAAGTTGGATAAACTCGATGGAGAAGAGATTCTTTTCTTAGGTGAACTTGGAGGTAAATATGTCAGAATGCAAGAACTTTCTGAAGATAAATTGGAAAACAAATTACCCGCTCCCTATCGTTTAAAGCTTAAAATTGGAGCTCAAATAATGATGTTGAAAAATGATTCTGGAAAAAGATGGGTCAATGGAACTATTGGAAAAATAGTGAAACTGTCCGATGACGAAATAAAAGTGAAAATCGGACAGAATATACATTTAGTAGAAAAAGAAACCTGGAGGGAGGCTGAATTTATTTTTAATAAAGAGAAGAATGCAATAGAAGAAAAGGTAAATGCTGAATTTATCCAGTACCCCATTAGATTATCTTACGCTATGACAATTCATAAAAGTCAGGGAAAGACCTTTGACAAAATAAATATAGATGTGGGAAGTGGTGCTTTCGCGCACGGACAAATTTACGTAGCATTGAGCCGTTGTCGAACGTTGGAAGGAATTATTTTAAGCAATCCAATACAAAATCATGACATCATTGTAGATCCAAGAGTAGTAGCATATTATAAGACTCGAAAAATTGTAAAAGTAGTACTTGAGCCAAAGGAACAAGATTCCAAATCTATCAAAGATATGTTAGGTGCTGCCATCAAACAAGAAAGTAAAATCAAGATTATCTACGAAAAGCCTAGTGGAGAAGAAAGTGAAAGAGAACTAAGTGAATTAAGTATCTCCAATGAATTCGCTAAAGATGGATTTAAAGATGAGCACATCAAAGCTCACTGTCATTTGAGAGGTGAACAGCGAAGCTTCAAAATCGCTAGAATAAAGAAAATTATGATATTAGATTAATATCAACTTATTCATCAAAACAAGCATGAACTTAGAAAACTAACCTATAAGTACCTAAAACTGAACGAACTCAACACGTTAGAAGAATTATACTAAAAATTGAGAAGACATTTTAGTTCAATCCATCACGATTTAGATAAAACAAATAGTATATTCGATTGAGAACAAACATCATACGAAATAAAATTTATTTAAATGTGTAATGAGCATTTTTGGGCGGTAATATTAAACCAAAAATTTAAACATATCTGACATTAATTCAATACTTTGCAATCCGTATCCTATATTTTTAATAGTACTTAATGAATCTCACTCCATACCATGCTAAATACTTTGCTCATGAGTTAACTCGAAGGTGTCCTTCGGATAGTATAGATAAATTAAGTTCTACTCTTTTGGATGCGCAGGTAGACTTAAATCCTCATCAAATTGAAGCAGCCCTCTTTGCATTCAAGTCACCCCTTTCTAAAGGAGCAATTCTAGCAGATGAGGTTGGATTAGGAAAGACCATCGAAGCAGGGATTCTCTTATCTCAAAAGTGGGCAGAACGCCAAAGAAAACTACTCATCATTTGCCCTTCTAGCCTTAGAAAACAATGGAGTAATGAATTAAAGGAAAAATTCTTTCTACCTTCTATTATTCTCGATTCAAAGTCTTTTAACCGAGCGATTAAAGCGGGTGTCGGTAATCCATTTCACCAAGAGGAGCAAATAGTTATTTGTTCTTTTCACTTTGCTCGGAATAAGGAAAATTTTGTCCGTCAGGTTATGTGGAATTTAGTTACTATTGACGAAGCTCACCGACTGAGGAATGTGTACAAAAAATCCAATAAAATCGGTAAGGCGATTCGTAGCGCGCTTTCTGGTAGAAATAAGGTTTTACTTACAGCTACTCCCTTGCAAAATTCTTTACTCGAATTGTATGGGTTAGTAAGTTTTATTGATGAACATACTTTTGGTGATATTAAAAGTTTTCGGCAACAATTTATTAGACCTGAAGAAACGCAGTTTCAGGATTTGAAGGAACGAATTAGCCCAATCTGTAAAAGAACATTAAGAAGACATGTAAGAGAATATATACGTTATACTAGTCGAATTCCAATCACTATTTCTTTTACGCCCAGCGAGGCTGAGCATACTTTGTACGAAAAGGTTTCTGAGTATTTACAGCGTTCGGAACTCTATGCGCTTCCGGTAAAACAAAAGCACCTAATGACCTTAATCTTACGAAAGCTATTAGCCTCGTCTAGTCATGCTATTGCGGGTACTCTCACTGGCTTAGTAGAAAAACTGCAACGAATTGCCAAAAAGAAAAAAAAGCTATTAATATCTTACCAGGAAACATTAGAAGAAGATTTGGAATCTTTGGAGGATTTGGAATACGAATGGAATGATGAAGTAGAAGAGGAAGAACGGATATACGCTCCTGAAGAAATTAGAGCCATAGAGGAAGAGATTCAGGAATTGGCCAGTTTTCGAGACTTAGCATTATCTATCGTTCATGATGCAAAAGGACAACGACTTAAAAGTGCCTTGGAACAGGGATTCGAAAAATTAGCAGCGTTAAACGCTCCGCAAAAGGCGTTGATTTTTACTGAATCCGTTCGTACTCAGAAGTATTTGTTCAGAACCTTAGAGGAGGAAGGATATGAGGGCAAGGTCGTCCTATTTAGCGGTAGTAATAATGGAGAAAAAGCAAAGGAAATTTATAAAGCTTGGAAAAGTAAAAATATTGGCACCAGTAAATTTACTGGTTCACTAGATGTAGATAGACGGGCTGCGATAGTTGATTATTTTCGAAATGAAGCAACTATAATGGTAGCTACAGAAGCGGCAGCGGAAGGTATCAATTTACAATTTTGTTCCCTGGTAATCAATTACGATCTGCCTTGGAATCCTCAACGCATCGAACAAAGGATTGGACGTTGTCATCGATATGGACAAAAATTTGATGTCGTCGTGGTCAACTTCTTGAATAAACGGAATGCCGCCGATAAAAGAGTTTTTGAACTATTGGATGAAAAATTTAAACTGTTTAACGGTGTATTTGGAGCAAGTGATGAAATATTAGGAACTATTGAATCAGGAGTGGACTTCGAAAGTCGTATCGCAGAAATCTATCAGACTTGTAGAACGGATAAAGAAATACAGGATTCTTTTGATGCGCTACAAAGTGATATGGAAGACCAGATCAACAAGCGCTTAAAATCTACTCAACAAACTTTACTAGAGCATTTTGATGTGGAGGTAGCTGATAAACTAAGAATACGATTGGCAGATAGTACGGAGTCTATTCAGAAATACGAAAAATGGTTATGGGCTATTTCTCTTTATCATCTAAAAGGTGCTGCTCGTTTTGAGGCCGATAATTATCGTTTTTATTTAGATAATAAAACTTTTAATGGGAAACCATTTGATGTAGGACCTTACGGTATGGGCCGTATAATAAGTGATGCACATGTCTATCGTGTTGGTCATCCTTTGGCGCAGGAAATCATTGAACTGAGTAAGTCGGGAGGAACACCAACTAAGCAGTTGACTTTTGATTTGACTAGTTCCCAATTTAACATCACCGCATTAGAACCACACAAAGGAAAAGTTGGCATTTTAAAAGTTTTAAAAGTAACAGTTGATTCTTTCGAGACTACTGACCATATCTTATTTATTGGGTCCGATACCAAAGGTCAATCAATAGAAGGCGATTTATTAAAACGCATGTTGGAATTGCCAGCCACAACTCAATCTACTACGCTTACTCCTCACGAAGAAACTTTGTTAGTTGAGCGGGAGCGTGCTGAAAAAAACCATCTATTAGAACTCCTACGTGAAAATGATAATCATTTTTTCATGGAGGAAACGGATAAGTTAACTAAATGGGCAGAAGATAAAGTTTTTGCTGCCGAAAATTCTATTAAAGAAACGAAAACTAAAATTAAAGAACTCAATCGGATCAGTAAACAAACACAAACTTCTCAAGAACAATTAGAGATTCAAAAGAAGTTGAGAGAGCTGACAAAAAAACAACGTCAGCAACGGCAAACTATCTTTGATGTGGAAGACGAAATTGCAGATGAGAGAGATAGAATGATTGATGATATTGAACAACGGATGATGCGGAAGGTATCCGAAGATCACCTTTTTACCATTAAGTGGAAATTGATATAACAAAATTATGGAAAACCCAAATTATAAAAAACTAATTAAAGTTCTGGAAGAGGTATTTCAACTGAATCAGGCAGATCTTGATTTCGGTATTTACCGTATCATGAACTATAAGCGAGAAGAGATACTGAAATTTCTCCACGAAGATTTAATCCCTCAAGTAAAAGAAATTCTTTCTGATAATTTATCTGGAGATAAAACAGATGTACAGAAAGAACTGGACGAAGCCATCAAGGCGGCTCAAGGCTTAGGCATGAACCCGGATGACTCGCCTAAGGTCCAACAGCTACGCCAACAATTGACTGGTGCCGCAGATATTGAGGCGGAAGAAAATGCGGTCTTTGCACAGTTGGCAAATTTCTTTAAGCGGTACTATGAAGGAGGTGACTTTATTTCCTTACGTAGATATAAGGAAGGGGTTTATGCGATTCCCTACGAAGGCGAAGAGGTTAAACTACATTGGGCTAATCACGATCAATATTATATTAAGACATCGGAGTATTTTAAAAACTATGCTTTTAAATTATCGGAGGGTAAATCGGTCCGTTTCCTACTAGCTGATGCGAGTACTGAGCAGAATAATAACAAGACAGGAACTGGAAAAGAAAGAAGATTTGCATTACATGAGTCTGAACCAATTAAAGTAAACGGAGATGAGCTGCAGCTATTTTTTACTTATGCGCCAACGGATAAAAAATTAAAGCAAGACGCTTTGTTAAAAACAGCATTTGAACAATTGAAAACTCAGATTCCTGCTGAGTTTCAAGAGGTACTAGTTAGTAATGCCCAATCCAAAACGGACAAACAAAAGAATCGTACAGTATTGGAAAAACATCTGAGAGATTATACGGCTCGAAATACCTTTGATTATTTTATCCATAAAAACCTAGGTAAGTTTCTCCGACAAGAATTAGATTTCTTTATCAAAAATGAAGTCTTATTTCTAGATGATATCAATACTCGAGATACTAATGATTTTGTCCGGCAACTTTCGCAGGTTAGAGCCTTGAAAAGTATCGGTTTAAAAATTATTGCTTTCTTAGAACAATTAGAAAACTTCCAAA
This sequence comes from uncultured Saprospiraceae bacterium, assembly GCA_964645475.1. Taxonomy (GTDB): domain Bacteria; phylum Bacteroidota; class Bacteroidia; order Chitinophagales; family Saprospiraceae; genus JALZUU01. The sequence continues at coordinate 6,694 of CAZYAC010000078.1, forward strand.
AGAAGCTTTGGCTAAAAAAGAAGTTTGTAGTAGAAACACAATACTGTATTACGTTGGATCGGGTTCCTAAAGAATTATATCCTGAGATTATTACAAACCAAGCTCAGATCGAGGAGTGGAAAAATTTATTTCATATTCAGGATATAAAAAAAGAGGATAAGTCATCTAAGGAGCTATTTGAAAATAACCAAGTGGTCGCTTATTCTGATTCGATGACCATTGATTTTTTAAATTCCAATCCTTTTTTGGTGTTGGATACGCAGTTTTTTTCAGAGGATTTTAAATGTAAAGTTGTAGCTTCAATGGAGAATATGGATGAACATCTGGATGGAATCTTGGTGAATTCAGAAAATTTTCAGGCGTTGAATTTGTTGAGTAGTCGGTATCAGAATAAAATAAAATGTATCTATATTGATCCACCTTATAACACGAGTGCTTCCGAGATCATTTATAAAAATAACTACAAAAATTCTTCTTGGATATCATTATTAAATGATCGTCTAAAAATGAGCAAAGGTTTGCTAAATCAAAGTGGAATTTTGTGCTGTACCATTGATGATTACGAGCATAAAAATCTAGGGTTGCTTATGGAACAAATTTTTGAAGAGTTAGCAGGTACCGTGGCTATTAGAATTAAACCCTCTGGAAGACCAATTCCGAATGGTTTTGCAATCTCTCATGAATACGCTCTTTTTGCTCGTAAGAATTCAGAAACAACCATAAGCAGACTTTCCAGAAATGAGAGACAATTAGCTCGTTACAGAGAACAAGATGAAGAAGGAAGGTTCTTTTGGGAAATGCTTAGAAAGGCAGGTTCAAATTCCACGAGTAAAGATAGACCAACAATGCACTTCCCTTTGTATATGTTAAGTAGTGGAGTACTTCGCTTACCCAATATGACCTATAACCCAAAAACTGAGGTATATGAAGATGTTGAACCTCTTAAAAAAAATGAAATTGAAATCTTGCCTATTAAGGATAATGGGCTGAAAGGGTGTTGGTATTTTGGTTTTGAAAAAATGGCTGTACACGTAAGTAAATTAAAAGCCGTAAAGCAAGATGACGGAAAATATTTTGTTTACTATAGAAGAAGACCTAATGAAGGAGTTCAACCAACTTCGGTTTGGATTGATGCTAAATATTCTGCTACTGAGCATGGGACTGCACTAATAAAGAAAATGTTCAAAACGCATGAAATCTTCTCCTATCCAAAATCAATTTATGCAGTACAAGATTCTTTAAAAGTTTCAGGATTAAATAAACAATCCTATGTACTAGACTATTTTGCAGGTTCTGGAACAACGGGGCATGCTGTAATTAATTTCAATAGAGAAGATAATGGAAAAAGAAAGTACATCTTAGTCGAAATGGGCAAGTATTTTAATAGTGTCACAAAACCTAGGATCCAAAAAGTCATCTACTCTGAAAATTGGAAAGATGGAAAACCAATAGACCGCAAAGGAAGTAGTCACTGTTTCAAATATATCCGTTTAGAAAGTTATGAGGATACATTAAATAACTTGGCTCTAAATAAAGCAGCTGACACTCAAAATTTAGCACTCCAAGAAAATCGAGATTTCCGCGAAGGCTATATGTTGAATTACCTATTAGATACGGCAGTCAAAGACAGCTTGTTAAATGTATCGGACTTCGAAGACCCTTTCAATTATTATCTCAACATCACCCGTCAAAATGAAATGACTCCAACAAAAGTAGATATGGTGGAGACTTTCAATTATTTGATTGGATTGGTCGTCGAACGGATGGATACCATTCGAGGATTTAGAGTTGTGGAAGGAAAGAGTTTACAAGAAGAACAGATACTTATCATCTGGAGGAATACCAAAGAGCAGGATAACAAAGCTTTGAATAGCTTCTTTAAAAAGATGGGATATAGTACCCGTGACCAGGAATTTCATCGCATCTATGTAAATGGAGATAATAATTTAGAAAACCTGAGAACGGAAGAGGATCGTTGGAAGGTGGTCATGATCGAAGAGGAATTTATGCGAAGGATGTTTGAAGTGGAAGATGTGTAAATTATAATAGGTACAAAAAAATTAAACATACTTTCTGAGAAACTACAAAAACGACACTAATTATTTCACAAAATGAACAAACTCAGAAATGGCATTTCAACCAAGTATTACTCAGAATATAAAAACCTTATTTCATAACAATAGATTTATTATACCAGATTACCAACGAAAATATAGCTGGACGTTTGAACATAGAACAGCACTTTGGAATGATGTAGGTGAGAATCTAAAGATGAATCATTTTATTGGAACATTATGTTTTCAAAAAAATGAGGAGGCAGGAGATATCATCAACGAAGTATATGAGATCATTGATGGGCAGCAGCGAGTTACGACTATCTATATTTTACTAAATGCGTTAATTGAGCAAATAAAGGATCAGGAGACGAAAGCGGCTTATACGACCTTGTATATTGGTGACAAAAAAAGACCCAAATTGATACCTATTGGAGCCGACGAAAAATTTATGAACGACGTTATTTTTGGGTTTGATAAAATTGATCCCGAAGGATTAAAAAGTCGTTCTCAAAAAAATCTTTACAACGCCAAACGAGAGTTTTTAGCAAAGTCTAAAAAGTTTACTCAGGAGACACTAATTCAATGGATCGAGTACATTAGCAAGCGTATTGAGATTTTAATTTTCAATGTTGAAGATCAGTCACAAGCGGTAAAGATGTTCACGGTAATCAACGATCGGGGATTACCCTTATCCAATTTGGACAAAACCAAGAGTATCCTGATGTTGTATTCCACGCTCTATCTAGATGGAACGCTTAATGACTTAATTAACGAAAAATTTGGGCATGTCTTTGATTATCTTGACAACGTACTAGAGCACAAAAAGACGTTGAATTTATTCCGAACACTGGAAGAAAAAGAGTTTGAAAATACTTTTTATACGCATCACTATTATTCTTCACGCCGGCTTTTTCCCGATTGGGATTATCGATTAGGTGCAGACAGTATTTTTTCTCAGTTGAAAAGAAAATGTGAAAGTAACAAGAAAAATGTAAAAGAATTAGAAAAATTTGTTTCAGATTATGCGAAAGATTTTGCCAACTTTGCAAAAGCGTATTCTGACTTATTTGATGCTATTCTATTGGACGATTCGATCAGTAAGTTTTTTCGGTATCTGGAGTTTACCGCAACGCTATATCCTCTTCTCGTTAGATTAAAAGAACAGGACAAACTAAAGTCTCTACTACCTATATTGGAAGTGGTAGAATTTCGTGTTTATAAACTCAAAAATACAAATCCGCGACGATGGATGTACACGCTATCCTCTGAAGTAATGGAAAAAGAATGGACAGAAGCGGAGTTAAAAAGATCCCTCCAAGAATTTACTGATAGATTTTTAAGCGATTATCAGCTGGAAGATTATTTATCAGATACCGTAGATAAAAAAACTGCTCTAGTCAGATATCTTATGTATGAGTATAATAGAAAAAGTTTCAAGCAAGATTTGAAATTATCAGATTATCAAAATTTACAAGTAGAACATATCTTTAGTGTTAATCCAAATTTTGGTATAAAGAAATATGGCTGGGGTAAAAGAGAAATATACGAAAAAGACATCTCTAAGGTTGGCAATCTAGCCATACTTGAAAGACGACTAAATGCCAAAGTTAGTAGTATCAGTCCTATTGACAAAAGCGGTGGATATCAGTTATCCGAAATACAAATGAATGCAGATTTGCTGGGAGAACTTGCTAATTTTAACAAGGAATATATTAAAGATCGAACGGAGGACATTATTAATTTTGCCTTAGACCGTTTCGCAATATATGAAGAAGATTAAACCCAAAAATAAAAATATTATGAATAGCAACTACGTAGGTACCCGCTGGCACAAATGTGATTTGCATTTACATACACCCGCCAGTTTGTGTTTTAAAGACAGAGCAACAGTCACGGCCGAGCAATGGGTGCAGGCAGCCATTGACAAAGGACTATCTTGTGTCGCCGTGACCGATCATAATACAGGAGAGTGGATTGACAAAATTAAAGTAGCTGCAGAAGGTACCTCTTTGACGGTGTTTCCAGGAGTGGAGATTACATGTAGCGATGCTAAGGTCCATTTGTTGGTTTTGTTTGATTTGGATAAGACGACTCAAGTTATTGAGGATTTTATTCTTGATTGTAAGATTAGTCGAAAGATGTTTGGTAAACAATTAGCCCATTCTCCTTATACTTGTTTACAGATAATTGAAATTGCTTCTTCTTTTGGAGCTATTGTGATTCCTGCACATATTGATGAATTTAATGGCATCTGTGAAATGGCTCATACTCCAAGGCAAAAGCTCTTGGAAGACAAAAAAATAAAAGCTGTTCAGGTTGTTCATAGAGAATTCGCATTGAAACAAAAAGAATTTGATAAAATTGATAAAACTCAATTTCTGAAGATTTTAAATGATTCTTACGGAAGGACAGATAAAGATATTGAAAAAGGAGATGGTATTTCAATAGACCGTTTTAGAACATGGAGAAAAGCAACTGTAAATTCAATTGAGCATAAAAAAGCAATTTTGACTTTTTCTGATAATCCTCATGAAGCTAATGATTCCAAACATGGCCTTTGGGGAATAGGAAGAAGATATACTTGGATTAAAATGGATGTTAACCCAACATTGGAAGGGCTTAAACAAGCACTTCTTGTTCCTGGAACTAGGATTATAAATGACTTCGATATTAAAGCAGGTGAAACACCATACTCCTTACCAGATATTTGGATAGAAAAAATTTCATTTGAAAATACAGTTATTACTGAACCTGAAAAACAGATTCGCGTCGATTTTAGTCCTCAAATGACAAATATTGTTGGAGGACGTGGAAGTGGTAAATCTAGTATTTTAGGATTTATTAGAGGGGTATTTCCAAAGTATCAAGTTGAGTTGGATGATTTGCCTTCCATTAAAAGTGAATTTAAAAACTTCTTTCAAAAAATTTCAGGAAATGATGGAAAAGGAGTATTAAGCCCAACCTCCAATATTGAAATATTATTGAATCGAAAAAACAATAAGTATCGAGTAGTTCTGAATCAAACAGATAATGGAGGATTACCGAAAATATTTAGATTTAACACATTAAGCAAAGATTGGGAAGAAGAAGAAGACGAAGGATTCATTGATCTTTTTGATATGGATATTTTTTCTCAAAAGCAGGTTTTTGAAATTGCTAATAGACCAAATGCTTTAAGAAATAAAATTGATAATGATATAGAAGGTGTTGCAGATTTAAAGCAAGACTTACGAGAACAAAAGAAATCGTTTCTTGCCCACACAGCCCACATTAGATACTTGGAAGAAAAAATTTCTGAAAAGGAAAGGCTAAAAACTGAAATAAAAGATATTCAGACTAGATTGGATTCATTAGACATCCAAAGTTTGAAAGAGCAACTTCAACGTCGTCAAGAATTCTCCTCTCAAGAATCTGAAATTGAAAATTTTAAATCTGATTTAGTAAAAGAATTGATATCCCTACAAAATGCATTAGATGATTTTTCTTTTCCAAACTCAACTCCTACAGTAGCTAAAAATGGTGAATATAGCGAAGAGTTAAATGTTTTTGTTGAAGCAATCAGGTTAAAGTTTAAAGAAATAAAAGAGTCAATAAATACTAAAATCATTGATGGTAATTCATATCTCGAGACCTTTTCTCAATCTATTAGTAGTTCTTCATGGACTACTAATAAAAATGAAAGCAAACGTTTATATGAACAACAACAGATTCAACTTCAGCAAGACGGATTAGAAGGCTTGTCGGACCCAAAAGAAATTGAATTAGAAATAAAAAAAGTTGAACAAAAACGACAACAGATTCATGAAATTGAATTATTAGAACAAGAATTAGTTGAAGCACTTAGTATAAAAGAAGCACTAAAAACTGAATATTTTCAATTAAGAGATAAGTTAACTAGAGAACGTCGAAATTTTCTAAAAGGCTTACTTACAGGAAATGTAAAAGCTACGGTTATACCTTGTGGAGATATAGATTATTTTGAAGCACTTCTCCGTAGAATAATGAATGCTTCAGGAACATATAATAGCGATTTTACAGCATTAAGAGAAAGGTGGAATTCTAGACGTTCACCCTTAGAAAACAATGTAAGCATCAACAGTATATTCACAGAAATTAGAAATCATACTTATAATGGAGAGTTAAGTGGTTTTTTCACCAAAAAGGTGAAAGGTTTAGGTTTACCTCAATTGGATGAAATAGACCTTTTGCTTCCTGAAGATAAAATCATTATAGAGTATAAGAGCAATGATAAAAGTGGTTTTAAACCGATAGCGACTGCATCCCCAGGACAGAAAACTGCTGCGATTTTAACCTTTCTATTGTCTCATGGAGAACGACCTCTCATAATAGACCAGCCAGAAGATGACCTGGATACATCATTAATTCATAGTTTAGTAGTTCAACAGTTAAGAGAGAGCAAACAAAAGCGGCAAGTTATTATAGTAACTCATAATCCTAATATTCCAGTAAATGGCGATAGTGAATATGTAGTAGTTATGAATTCTGAATCTAAATTTATAGAGCCTAAACATGCTGGAAGTATTGATGACGTTGAAGTTCGAGAATTGATTTGTGACGTAATGGAAGGAGGAGTAGAAGCATTTAATCTAAGGTCTCAGCGATATAAACTAAGTTAAACAAAGATGGCAAAACGAAAATCAAAAAAAGCTAGCCTTAATCAAGTACTCGTATTGAACAAGTACCTACTGCATCTATTTGGAGCGGAAAGCCTAGAGGCATTGTCAGATGGAATGCGTAACTCGCAGCACGAAGGATATGGCAATGATAATACCTCAAAGTTTTATAATTATTTGGTATCTAGCTTGTTTACCAACGAAAACTTAGACAAAGATATACTGCTTGGATATGACCAAAATATTTTCCGTCATACTCAAAAAATTAGTGAGTATCGTAGCCAGCCAATTCGTTGGAAATATTTTCAATATTTATCTATACTTTTTACCGAGATATATTTAGACCGTTATTTTCAAGATAAAAATAGTCTTCTTTCCTCATTAAATGAATTCGTTGATCAATTCAATGATCCCTATTATCAATTCGCTAAATTCTATAATCCCAGTGGATTTATCGCTGAGAAATATGAATTGGAGGATCTACACAAGTTAGCCTTTTGGAATGCTACTGGTTCTGGTAAGACATTAGTGATGCATGTCAATATTGATCAATACTTATTTTATCTAAGTAAATATAGACAAGGAGCGACCTTAAATAGAGTTATCCTTATTACGCCAAACGAAGGCCTTTCTATCCAACATCTGGAAGAGTTCAAGCTTTCTAATATATCTGCTAGCTTATTTTCAAAAGAACGCAGAGGAACTGCGGGAATCGGTAATCTCTTTGCAGGGAAATCGGTAGAAATTCTCGATATTCATAAGCTTGAGGACAAGGCAGGTGATAAAACGGTGGCAGTCGATTCCTTCGAGGAAAATAATTTAGTTTTGATTGATGAAGGACACCGAGGCAGCAGCGGTACAGAATGGAAACGAAAAAGAGATCAACTAAGTGCACAAGGTTTTTCCTTTGAATATTCGGCAACCTTTGGTCAAGCGGTCGCAGCCGGATCCAGTAAGGATGGTCTTCTAAGAGAATATTCAAAAAGTACGCTGTTTGATTATTCCTATAAATATTTTCACAAAGATGGATATGGAAAAGATTTTGAAATCCTAAATTTAGAGGACACTACCAGAGAGCAGGCTTTGCATAAATATCTAGTGGCTTGCTTGCTTAGCTTCTATCAACAGTTATTAGTTTTTGAAGAAAACAAAAAACAAGTCCAATCATTTTTGGTTGAAAAACCGTTGTGTATTTTCGTCGGAGGAAGTGTGACCAAAAGCTTCAACAGTAAAGAAGCAACGGATATTCAAAAAATCATTTCTTTTATTGCTAGATTTATCAAAGAACGAAAAGAAAGTATCGAAATATTAGAGCAACTTTTGGATGGGCATGATGGCTTAGAGGATAAGAATAAAAGATTGGTATTCGCCAATAAGTTTGAGTATCTATATGGAAAAAAACTAACCGGCATCAAATTATATAGAGAGATGCTTAGATTGATCTTTAATTCTACGGTCGAAGAAGGAAGATTACATCTTTTAAACTTAAAAGGACAAAAGGGGGAGATTGGATTACGAATTGGGCAAAGTGATTACTTTGGCGTAATCAATGTAAGTGATGATGTTAAACTTCTCAAGCAATGTCAAAAAGTAGGGATATCTACCAATGATGATGAATTTTCTAAATCAGTTTTTAATGAATTGAATAAATCAGGTAGTTCTGCCAATATCCTCATTGGAGCGAAAAAGTTTACAGAAGGGTGGAGTAGCTGGCGCGTAAGTATGATGGGTTTGATGAATATTGGACGAAGTGAAGGCTCTCAGATTATTCAATTATTTGGTCGAGGAGTTCGATTGAGAGGTTATGACTTTTCTTTAAAGAGAAGTAGTAGGTTAGACCTGTATGAGAAACCAGCAACCATCCCAGGATGTCTTCCAATTATTGAGACCTTAAATGTTTTTGGTATCAAGTCTGATTACATGGCATTGTTTAAGCAATTCTTGGAAGAAGATGGTATTAGCACAGAAAAAAAAGAACAGATAACCATAGCTACTACAATTCTTCCTACCATAGAATTAGATAAGAAAAAATTGAAATTAGTAAGAGTTCAAGAACAATACTACGGTAACTTTTAAGAGGCAATTTTGCCAAAATCCATAAATTTAAT
>CAZYAC010000079.1:0-12212 GCA_964645475.1 uncultured Saprospiraceae bacterium
GGAGATCAGCCAATGCAGGATAAAGAAAAATCCATCAACAACACTTCCAAAGAAAAAATTAAAAAGATCCCCGAAATCCTGAATGATCCAAAAGACTCCGCGCCCCGAGCAGACCTACAGTTAAAGGAATTAAATAATAAACTAGCATCTGCTACGCCTCTCCTTGCTCAAGCTGAGCAGATATGGTCAAAAGAATTCGTGGTACGTGGTGAATCACAGTTAAATAAATCTAGCAGTCAATTGGTCGAAGGAGATTCTACTCAACAAGCGCTGTATTGTCTAGGACTTTATGAATTAATGAAAGCCGATCCTAATCTGGAAATTGCCATCAAATTACTTCAGAAAGTAAAGCAGTATGAATATCCAGATGCTACTTGGTTTTTATTTAGAGCCTACGTATTGTTGGGCGATAAAGATGGAACACAAAGAGAATTTAGAAAAATGACTGAAAACATAGATTACTATAATGAAAAATTCTCCTTGGATTCAATTTTCCTAAGGAATGGCGAATAAATAAGTGCAGATTCTAGGCGAACTATTTTTGTATCAATCAAAGAAGTAAAATGGGCGTTATGCCGCGTATAATAACCATTTTGGTGATGCAGAGTGATGTAAAAAGAGGAAGCATAGAATCGTATTTTATTTATTCAACATTCCTAATGACAATGGATCTAAGTTTCCTATAATAATAAGGTTTGCCCAATTTACGGGTGGAGTAGGTGTTTTACGAACGTACTGTCTGATTGCTTTGGTTAGTGCTTCATCTTTTTTCATCTTCTTTTTACTTAGGTTGTCATAAAACTCCTTGGTGATTTCCTGGGAATTAAAATTGTTTGCATCCCATAGACTCATAATGACACTTTTACATCCCGCATAAAAAAAAGCTCGCCCAAAGCTTGTAATTCCTTCTCCGTTACGCAACCGTCCATTACCAGTATCACAAGCATTTAGTACGACCAGTTCCGCAGGAATGGTTTTATTATAAATAAACCCAAGGTTTAATTCAAAAGGGATTGTATCATTTTCATAAGTAAAAATCAAAGAAGAAAAATTCGGATCTTTAAAATTTACACAACCATGCATGTCTAGTTGAAGAATACTAAATTTCTCTAAGTTGTTTTCAAAATCACGTACGGTTGCCGACGAAAACACCTTTGCCTCTTCAAAATTTGTAGCCATTTTTTTAGCGGATTCTAAGTTGTTTTTCAGCGGAGGCGTGTCACAATTCGTAGTCAAGGAAGGAAGATTTTTATAATCTGGGACGAAGGCACCAAAAGAAATTTTTTGAAATTTATTAGATCGCTTGAAATTTTGTAATAGACTAGTTGCCGAAAAATGGCGACTAAATTGATAGTCAAAAAGTAAATAAGATAATTGGTTGTACCATGAATTTTTATCCGCTGCTGTCAGCATGGCGTTAAAAGAAATGCCATTCAGTAATCCATCTGGTACTAAGTAAACTCGATCGATATTTTGTTTAGATAGTACTTCATTTACTTCTTGGAAAAGAAATTGGTATACTTCAAAAGCGGTACCTCTGTATGCTTCAGAGGAGAAACTTTTAACTAAACTCTGATGGTATCGCTGGAGTATTTTATCCGTTTTTGGTGATCTATGGTTAATCAATACCGTATCCATAGTAGGAGTGATCAAAAGGGTAATCACTTGGTCATCCGTAAGTATATATTCTACGATTGCTGCCTGATCATAACGGATTTTTTCTTTAATTAAGGGTAATGTTGTTACTTCATTATCGTGTAATAACCGGAATAATTCTGGCGTCTCTTTTTTTAATTCACTTAGCCAATCCTTATACTGAACTCTGGCTATTCGCTCTTTGTAGATATATGACAATAAGCTATCCGTATTTTCAGATAAATTAATCCCTAAAATGGAAGAGTCAATGACTTTTAATATACGAAGCAAAGAATCTCCTACTAATAGTTTTTGTTTTTTTGCCAGGTCTAGGTTGTCAATCAGCAGGGATTGATTAACTGCTTTTCTAAGTACATAACTTTTTTGTTTTTCACTGATTAGTAACAAATCTTTGAGGGTGGAATATTCCTTGGTAATCTGATATTTTTTTGAAATAATGGTCGCTGCTGTTTGGTATATAGTTGCATGTCGATTAAGTAAGACTTCGAGGTTGTAATCATCTGTATATTTTGTGATTAATTCATCCATTAATAAGACAGCTACGAGAACATCTTGATAGGCGATGATTAATTTTTTAGTATTTCGATTTTTTTGATAAACTTCGAAATTGAATTTGGCACTGTTAGAAAGAGCAAAAATAAAGTCTTTGATTTTTTTAATGCTCAACGTTCCTTCCTTCAATGCTGCTTTAATAGATGTACGATTTTCCTCACCACAGAGTATGTTCCAGCTCCGATTTAGAGATGCTAATGCTTCTTCCGATAGGTGTTCTTTTTTTCTTAAAAGGTATATTGCCTTAAAAGCATAGAGCTGGCCTAATTCGGACTGATTACTATTTTTGATCTCTTCCAATATATGGATGGCCTTATTCAAATAATTTAAAATAAAATGATTGTCTGCGAAAATATTTTTCTCCAAGTCCAATTTGGCGGCTTGCAAAATAATACCGGGAAGTTTATATTTAACCTGTTGTCTTTCAATTGTTAAGTGAGAAGATCGATATAAAAAATTAATGGCGTTTGCCATCTCTATGGAAGCATTTCTTCTACTTAGACTATCTTTATTTAAACAGCTATTTATATAATTAATATAAAATTGATTGTGACCGAATAAATAAATACTATCTGTTGACCTGGATTTTCTATCTAATAAATCACGAAAAATGACTTTAGATTGTTGAAGTTTTTCCAATGCATCCAAATAATTTTCTTCTTGTAAAAGACCCATTCCAAAATTTGTCAGTGCAAAAGCTTGTTCTCTTTTTAATTCTAGTTTTTTGTATAATACGGTCGCTTCTTTCAAATAATTATTAGCATTGGAGAGGTCTTCTAAATTTTGATAAATAATACCAAGAGAATTGTAACCGTGGGCTTTCATAATATCGGTGGTAAACTTAACTTGCTTCACTGGACTATCGATCAATAATTTTTCTGCCCGATATACGTGTTGGAGTGTTTGATGGCCACTTTTTAATGATTTATCATAAAAGCCTTGATGGAATTCTGTATCTGATTGTTTGAATAATTCTCTGGCCTTTATTATTTCTGGAAGTGCTCTTATTGGATCGTTTTGTGCAGAAGACAAAAGGGGAGAGATAATTAAAAAACAGAAGAATAGAATATGAATCGGTGAGAAAATTTGGTTCATGATGCTGTTGTTGGTTTTAGGGAAAAAATAGATTAGATTTTATTATCAAGTAATAATTTTTGTAGCTTTTTTCGGTCGATTTCTTCTTCTTGTCTAGAATGCAATGCATCGTTCTCTAACATAAATAAGATTCTTTTGATTTTGACCATCGTATCGTCAATCAAATGAATGGTAATTTTTATTTCTTGATGCAATACCCAATCGGTAATTAGTCCATCATAAAACTCCTCCAGAAATTGAGAAATACGATCGACAAACTGATCGTAGTTAAGTTTATAATGTGTACTAACATCTGAAAGTTCTTGAATAAAGCCATCTAATGCTCGGTTCACCTTACTGATTTCGGCTAATAAATTATTAATATAGGATTTTTGCTGGTAAGATAGGGAAGAGGCATTCCTTGGGATGGTTGATGATCGCCAGGGATTGATCGTAAGCAAGTCTTCTTTTAACTTTACTAGTTGTTTATTGGCTTTAAGTGCTTTCTTACCTTCTTGATGCCGCAGAATGTACAGTAGATAATTTTGTCGTTTTCGTTCAAACTGTTGTTCTTGATCACCAAGTACTTTGTTGAAAATTTTTCTTAATGGTTGTGCCGCTAAATTTTCTAATGTTTCGATGTCATCCGCACTTTTATTAATTTGGATTTCTAATAAGGCAAGTGTTTCCGTTTGTTTTTGTATCCTAGGTTCTAATCCTTCTAGATGAATGATGATTTTTTCACGCATCATTTTCTGATCATATGCTTCCTGTAAGTCACTGTCCAGGTTTTTCATGGTAAATGTTAAAGTTTAAGGAAAAGCCATAGTTGAGTTTCAAAAATACGAAAACTCAACAATATTAATTTGTTTAATATAGTTTGTTAAAGAGCATCAAAACGCGAGAACCCGCCATTAATTACCGTCTTAAAAATCATCGGATCGAATAAGCACCTACTTCACCAATCTTTACCGTGTTATGCGTTTCTTTGTTATGTTATTCTTAATCCAACTGGTAGCTCCTTTTGGCCTTAAGGCACAATCTGATTTTCAAAAAGAGATCGGAAAAGTCATCCTAGCTGCAAGTACCTCAGAAGATATCTTACCTACCAATTCGGAATTGGAAACTTATATATTGGAAAATGGAATTTTGACATTGCGACTAAACTTATCTCCCGAGTTTTTAAACCATCAACTGGATGAAAATATTCACGAAGAATTAATCGAATATCTTTCTGGCGCATTACATCAGAAAAATATTCAACAAATCAACGTTGAAGCGCGCAATCGTCATCATCAATGGCAACCACTCAGCAGTTTTCTCCAAGTCATCCTTTTTCAAGTCAGTTATCCTGCGCAAAATGAAGACCCCATTCTAGCACGTGCAGGGGATTTGACCCGCCGTAATGTATTGCTAGAAGGTCAGGCTCAACCGACAGGAGTCCTGTCCGATAAAACTATCTGGCTCAGCGCAGGACACGGCTGGCAATTTGATCCACGCCGAAAAACCTTTAAAACGCAGCGGCATAATACCCACGGAGTGGTGGAGGATTTTGCGACCATTGAATCAGTCAATTATCACTTGCTACAGTACTTATATCGTGCGGGTGGAAATGTTTGGACCGTCCGGGAACGGGATATGAATACCGAAGAAATTATTCTCGATAATGATAATCCAAAAATATACCGCGAAACTGGCAAATGGACGCGCAGTAAAACGAATGGGTATGCGGGCAGATCCTATCGCTATACCATTACTAAACCTCAAGTAACCGCTACAGCACATTTTACCACCGAAATCAAAAAACCTGGTAAATATTGGGTGTCTGTTCATTATGTTAGTGGGACTAACCGGACCGTAGATGCTCGTTACCGTATCCGACACGCTGGTGGAGAATCGGTGGTCTCTGTCAATCAGGAAGTACACGGAGATACCTGGGTCTATCTAGGACAATTCTATTTTACCAAGCAAGCAGAAATAATGTTAAGCAATGAGTCATCTGAATCAGGCCAGGCCATAATCGCTGATGCAGTGCGGTTAGGAGGAGGTCGAGGCAATGTACCAGACTGCTTTTACGGAAAGTCCAGCGGGGAACCTCGCTATGAGGAGGCGGCAAAATATTTTGCCGCCTATCAGGGCTTTCCGCATTGCTTAAACGATGTGGTGACGCGACCGCTCTATGCGGAGTGGGAGCTTTCCAAAGGAACTAAAACCGAAAAACAAAATGCAATTTATGTATCATGGCATAGCAATGCCAACGGTTCTTCTGGCACGGAGACTTATGTGCATTCCACTAGAGCACGGCGAGGTAGTCGAACTTTACAAAAATTTATTCATGGCGAATTAATTAAGGACATCCGTTCGGGATGGGACGAAGGTTGGGAAGACCGTGGTAGAAAATCTGCTGATTTTGGAGAACTGCGCGCCCTTAGAACCATGCCCGGAGTATTATTAGAAATGGCGTTTCATGATCATGCAGAAGATGCTAAAGCACTCCTTGATCCTAGATTTCGAAATTTGACAGCTCGGGCCGTTTACAAAGGCATTGTCCGTTATTATGCTAAAATTGACCGTACTAAGCCGCATTTTTTACCTGAGCCACCTCAAAGTATCAACGCTTTTGGCGTTTCGAATCAGACCATAAAATTAAGCTGGGCAGCACCGAATAGTGGTGGTCATCTTGGAGATCCTGCCAAAGCTTATAAGGTTTATATCAGCGAGAATGGACATGCTTTCGCCAACGGAATTTATACCCAGAAACGGGAGTATAACTTTAAAAATTTAATTCCGGGACAAATTTATTATTTTCAGGTAACCGGAATAAATGATGGGGGAGAGTCTTTCCCTTCGCCAGTGGTAGCGGTTCGTTTACCACAGAATAGTAATGACTTACAATATTTATTAGTAGATGGTTATGATCGTTTGGATCGTTCACTAGCCTTAAATGTTTATGCGGCAAAACCCAGTTATGCACCTTTGGGTAACACAAAACGATTACCACTTGAACGAATGAACGACCAATCTTACGCCGTGGAACATGCGGAGGCCTTAGCGGCAGGAGGTGCTGCCTTTGATGGTGTCACCAACGATGCCTTGGTCGATCGTCCTTTTGATTTAAAAAAATACGATGGAATTGCTTGGTTTTTAGGACGAGAATCGACGAAGAATTTAACCCTCAGTTTAGCGGAGCAAAACCTGCTTGCTCGATATTTAGACCATGGAGGAAACCTTCTGATTTCTGGATCTGAATTGGCTTATCATTTGGATTACCAACAAGGTGGACGTGATTTTTTTAGAAAATATTTTAGGTCAGAATACGCAGGTGATAACGCCAGGAGTCAACATTTCGAAGCCTCCTTTTTAGGCGCGAAAAAACTAAACGGAGATTTTTTACCACTTGGATGGAATGATTATCCAGTTCATTCACCGGATTATCTAAGGCCAAGAGGAAGTAGTGTTGTATTGAAATACGATAATGGAAAAATAGGTGGAGTAGGGGTGCAAAAACCTTATGGCTTGGTTTATCTGGCTATTCCATTTGAGTCGATTAGAGGGGAAGCAAAGCGGTCTACCATGATGCGATCTATCCTTGGATTTTTACATGGCGAAGGGTACCATGAACAGGAGCGGTTGTTGATTTTGAAGGAGTAGGGTAGATAAGGTGATGGTTTCACCAATACATTTAGGGACTGTTCAAATAAAGTGTGTCAATCATATTTTGTGTTTTTAAAATATATTAAAACTTTACCGAAAAGCCCCACCAAATTAATAGTTCCCCCAGTCCGCCTCAAGACATCATTCCATGAACCTTATAAGACATAAGGCTGTTTTGAAGGAAAGAATTTTCTAAACCACTTAAAAGTAATAGATATGAAATTGACCATCCCTTTTATCGTCCTATTCATTTTTGGCTTAGTAGCATGCAATAATCCACAAGGATCAGCTATTTCAAAAGATAGTAATTCCGAAAAAAATGGCACGGCTACGTTGGTCGTTCAAACAGATCCGATTAAAAAAATTACTAAAACCGATGCGGAATGGAAAGCGGAATTGACTCCTGAAGAGTACCATATTCTTCGAGAAGCGGGAACGGAACGTGCCTTTACAGGTGATTTGTTGAAAAATAAAAAGACAGGTATTTATACTTGTGCCGGGTGTCAACTACCGTTATTTGATTCAGAAACGAAGTTTGATTCAGGCACTGGTTGGCCCAGTTATTTTCAACCCGTCAATGACGTCAATGTGGCAGAAAAAGTAGATAATAAATACGGTTGGAATCGAGTAGAGGTGCTTTGTGCACGCTGCGATGGTCACTTGGGACATGTCTTTGAAGATGGGCCTAAACCAACTGGATTGCGCTATTGTATCAATGCTGTTTCGCTAGATTTTGTAGAAAAATAATACCCCTGAATCTTTAATTAAAAAAAAAACCCGTTTCCAACTAATAAATTTAGTAGGAAACGGGCTCTTTTTTTAGACAAGCTCTAAAGTACCAAGCTAGATTTTATGAAGAAAAATGCTGTTCAAAAAAATCCATCTATCCTGCTCATTGGATTATTTCCTTTTCTTTTTATTTTTTTGCAATGTCAAATTCGCAATGAAAATCTAAGTAAACAAAGTAGATCAACAAATTTACAAACGACAAATACAGGAGAGATTAAGCAGAAGGGCGTACATGTTTTTGGTCGATTGGACTCCACAGATTTTGAACCATTATTACAAACCAATATTGAATGGATCACTTTAGTACCCTACGGCTACCAAGAAAAACATGATAGTCCAGTGGTGAAACATATCCGTAGAGATTCTTCGTTTACCCGTAGACGTGATGCCAGATGGGTCCAGCGCATAAAATTAGCAAGAGCTGCAGGATTTAAAGTTTTTGTAAAACCACATATTTGGATGGGTGCTCCTCCTGATGGTAAATGGCGTTCTGACATCTTTCCAGCAAATGAAGAAAATTGGGAGTTGTGGAAAGAAAGTTATCGAGCGTTTATTTTTCGATATGCAAAAATAGCAGAAAATTCTAATGCTGAAATGTTTTGTATTGGAACAGAACTTACTAGGCTATCTAGCGAAAAACCAGATTTTTGGCGAACACTTATTCAAGAAGTTAGAGGTATTTATTCTGGAAAAATAACCTATGCTGCAAATTGGTATAAGGAATTTGAAAAAATAGATTTTTGGGAAGATTTAGAATACATTGGTATTCAAGCGTATTTTCCATTGGTGAAAAATGAATATCCGAGTGTCGAACAACTCTCAGATGGGTGGTTAAAACATCTCTCTGCTATAGAATCTATTCATAAAAAGTACCATCGAAAAATACTCTTTACGGAAATGGGATATAAAAGCACCGCAGATAGTGCGATCAAACCATGGGAATGGATTGATCGACCTCCTAAAAAAGGGAAACGACTTTCGATGGAAACACAAGCAAATTGCTATGAAGCTTTTTTTGACACGGTCTGGAAAAAAGATTGGCTTGCTGGTGTTCACCTCTGGGAATGGAGAGGTGATTTTATAGAGGAAAATGGAAAAGGTGATTTTGATTTTACGCCTCGTGGGAAGCCAGCAAAAGACATTATAGCGAAGGGGTTTGAGTAGTGATTTTGGATCGTCATAAAATCAAGATGACTTTAGATCTATTTGGTATTATCATTCGTAACTCGCTCCACTTATCCATCAACCCTTTATTATCAGGGCAATTGATAATAAATGTTATAACCGGTAGTTTCATAAATTATTATTGAACTGTTGAATTGAAATACGGTATTAGGGTTTAACCATTCAACAGTTCAACAGTTCAACAAAAAAACTACTCTGCCACTTTTCTTTTCTTCCGCTTACTCTTAAACAACTCCACAATCTGCTTGTCCTTTAGGAAGCCAAGATCTTTAAAGGTTCTTGCGACGAATTTTTTAATATCCTGATAATCTCGACCCCGCTTATCAATGTATACCTTAAGTAGTTTTTTAACGTAAGCCATACACAAGTCTTTAAGGTCTTGGTTGAATTGTTGATTACCAAAAATGTCCATATAAACTGGGAATATTTTCGATAATTCAATCCATTCTGGGTATTGGTTGGTTTCCAGATTGGTCATTATTTTAGCTATATAGCTGTAAATAGTTTTTCGAACCACCATATTATAGGTTGAAACACCTTCATGTTGACCATAAGAGACTTTTACTGCTTCGATGGCATCTGCATGGGTATAACCCTTTGTGTGAATCGTATTGGTCAATTTATATAATTCTGTCAACTGGTCATTAATACTTTTATCCAGTGAGTCGTAAATTCTTAAATCGGCTGCTGCATTTAGTGGTAATCGACTCTGGTGTAGAAAGAGCAAATGCTGCATCCACTTTTCGTCAAACGCAGTAATATTTTTTCGAGCATCATTTAAAGCGTTCGCAAAATGCTTTTGGTTGCTATCTTCTATATTCATAAAAGAACCATAGATGGCAAGCATCTCAATATATTCGTCTGTATTTTTAAAATCTTTATTATTTAAAAACTTCACAATCTCTGGCGCTACGGAAGCATTCGTTACACCACTCATGATCCGGTGAATTAAGAATAACTTGAGACTAGAAAATTCTACTTTTAGTTCAGAGAGGTTTGTTGGAAATTTAGCAGACTGGTAATTTTCGTTTTTAAATTGTCGGAAATAGCGCGTATATAAAATCTGTCTTTCTTTTTCTATCTGAAAACGAGTGTCTTTTAATCCTTGTAGGAAATAACGGATTCTTTTATTTTCAATTTCGTTGATCAAACTAGTAATCCAGATATCACTACTCAAAGCAAAACCCGTTTGGATCGTTTGTCCCATTCTTTTTTTGATGGTATCAAAATTAGAAGACATACAAACACTCAATAGAATTTTCTTAAAGTGCGGTTGCGGTCGTACGTACCGATAACGGTCATCAACTTCACCACGAAGCACAGAATAACCCAAAATTCTAGGTAAGAATAATCCTTCAAATTTCTCATCTAGCAAAGCTTCTTCAAAAGACACTAGTTGTAGGGGATGATGTTCTGCCACAACTTGGTGTAATGATCCGATTAGCGGTTCGAATTCGGTACGTAATTTCTGGTAATCTTCCTCTTCCTCTTCTTCGAGGTACGTTTTTAAGAATTCGGAAGCTTGAATTTGCGTAGCAATGCCGTCTAATTGTTTTTTGTAATGCGGATCTAACGGTGACATGTTTTATAATTTTATAAAGTTATTGAAGAACAACTAATTAATTTAAATTTAAACCTGATAGAACAATTAAGTTCTATCAGGTTTAAACGTTGAAGTTGGACTAACTTCTGGTAAATGTTGATATGTTTATTGGCAGCGAAGATAAGGATAAACAATAGAAAAAAAAAGCTGATTTCCAAAAAATATGGAAATCAGCTTTTTTATGTTGATTTGTTGAATCGTTGATCTGTTGAATGGTTTATTACGAATACGCGGTTTAAACGACTTTCTCGCTGGCGTAGTTAGCAAATCAACGATTCAACAGTTCAACAAATCAACAATAATTAGGCTTTCACTTCTTTACCACCATCCAGTTCATCCTGCCATTTTTTCAATTCATCCCAGTTACCCTCAGCGGCCATTTTACCTTGCTTTGGCCAAGTACCTGGATCGTGTGCAGCGAAGTTTCCTTCAGCAGCGTCAAGAATTTCGCGAATTTTCTCTGGTGTTGAATTACCAAGGTCAGCGTAAGTAACAATACCACCATTGGTCAATACTTCAGCGATCTTAGGTCCAATTCCTTCAATTTTTCTTAAATCGTCTGGTTTAGCAGGAGCAGCTTCTTCTTTTACCTCTTCTACCACCTCTTCCTTAACTTCTTCCACGGTTGGTGCTTCTGCAACTGGCTCAGGAGCCGGTGCTTCCGCTACTGGAGCAGCTTCTTTTACTTCTTCGACGACCTCTTCCTTAACTTCTTCCACAGCAGGTGTTTCTGCAACTGGTTCAGCAGCTGGTGCTTCTGGAGCAGCTTCAACGGGTGCTTCTACGTTTACGGTTTCCGTAGCAGGAACTTCAGCAGGTGCCTCTGCGGCAGGAGCTTCAGTTGGTGTATCTTCACCAGTAATAGATTCAACAGTAGTCTGTTCTACAGATTCAGCAAAAGTCTTAGGACCTTCTTCTTTCTTTCCTCCACCAGAGGCGGCGGCTACAGCTGCAGGATCAACTGCTGGCTTTTGAGCTGGCTTGATTTTACCAAAGATCGCTTTATCACGAGCTTCGATTTCTAGTTTTGTTTCTTCGAAACGTTTAGCGATGGCAGCTTCTTTCGCTTCGATCCACTGCTGATACATGGTATTAGCTTGTTCTTCAGAAAGCGCACCTTTAGCCACGCCACGCATCAGATGTTTGCGGTATAGCACACCTTTAAAGCGAAGAATAGCACGAGCGGTGTCAGTTGGCTGCGCCCCTTTCATAAGCCAGTCAAAGGCACGATCTCGGTCCAGATCGATGGTTGCTGGTTTGGTCATTGGATTATAAGATCCAATTTTTTCGATGAAGCGACCATCTCTAGGTGCACGAGCATCTGCTACCACAATATGGTAGAACGGTTTTTTACGACGACCACGTCTTTGTAATCTAATTTTTACGGACATAAAGTCAAAATTTACTTGGTTTAACCATTCCGGACGACCTTGCAAAGCAAGCACCGGATTTTAACGGCACAAAGATATACTTTTTTTAGGAAAGAGGGGAGATTAATTACTAAGGATTTTAAACCTCAAATTCAACCTCAAGAACAACTTCAAATAGGTCGTTGAGCCTAAGGTCAATTAAGGAAATGAAGCAAATTTATACAGGGTAGAGTAGTATCAAGTCTTTAGTAGAATTGGCCCTTTTTATAAACCTTATCCATTCACAAATTTATACCCAACACCTCGAATAGATAGAAAGAATTGTGGGT
>CAZYAC010000079.1:12312-15487 GCA_964645475.1 uncultured Saprospiraceae bacterium
TATCCATTCACAAATTTATACCCAACACCTCGAATAGATAGAAAGAATTGTGGGTTTTTGGGATCTTTTTCAAAATACTTTCTAAAGGATAGAATAAAATTGTCGATGGTCCGGGTAGAAGGATATACATCATAGCCCCAAACAGACTGTAAAATTTGTTGACGACTGACCACTTCATTTTGCCGGTCTGTGAGTAATTTAAGGAGCATGGCTTCTTTTTTGGTCAACACAAAATCCTCTCCTTGTCGACTGGCTTCGAAGGTTAGAAAGTTGACCTTATTATTTCCAAATTCGAATTCTTCTCTAAATTCTTCTGGTACCTTTTCCGTCCGTTGAATCAGTTTTTGTACCCGAAGCAATAGTTCTTCAAGGTTGAAGGGTTTGGTCAAATAATCATCTGCGCCCTTTTTTAGACCTGCGATTCGATCTGCCGCAGTATCTTTGGCGGTCAGAAAGATAATAGGAACTTCCATGTTGGTCAATCTAACTTGTTCGCATATTTGAAAACCACTGACTTCTGGTAACATGACGTCAAGTACCAACAAATCAAAATGTTGTCCAT
Organism: uncultured Saprospiraceae bacterium; assembly: GCA_964645475.1. Classification (GTDB taxonomy): domain Bacteria; phylum Bacteroidota; class Bacteroidia; order Chitinophagales; family Saprospiraceae; genus JALZUU01. The sequence continues at coordinate 12,875 of CAZYAC010000079.1, forward strand.
GGAAAAACTTAATGGCTTGTTTTCCTTCTCCAGTGGCTACGACTTCGTATCCTTCCAATTCTAGGTTCATCTTTACTAGATTACGGATATTCGTTTCGTCTTCGACTAATAAAATACGTTTACTCATCTTTAAGTGGTAGTTTAATTTTAAAAATACTTCCGCGTGGTTGGTTATCCTTAACGGTAATAGTGCCTTGATGTGCCTCGACAATCTCTTTCACAATATATAACCCAAGCCCGGTGCCTTTTGTTGATCGAGTATCCTCACTTCCTGTGCGGTAAAATTTTCTGAATATTTTTTTCTTTTCTTTTTCGGTAATTCCATATCCCTGATCAGCAAAGTCTAATGCCAGTAGATTTCCATTGCGTTTAGCGTGTACGTCTATAATAGCTGAGGTGGGGGAGTACTTGACCGCATTTTCTAACAAGTTGATGGTGATAGAGGTCAATCCGGTTTTATCGGCCATAATATTGGGAATTTTCTCATCATAAGAAAAAGAAAAAGTTGCCTCGGGAAACTTGGCTCGGAGTTTTTCTACCAATTTCTCAATTAAACGAACAGGATCAAGAGACTCTAAAACAGGCTGGTAATGATTTTCCATTTTTGCTGCTAATAGCAAATCTTCTACGAGGTTGGTTAATCGCTCCGTTTCTTCAAGTGCGGTACCACTTAACTGGTTAATTTGATTTTTTTCTAAATCTCTTTTTAGAAAAGTTTCTAGAACTAGTCGAATAGAAGAAATAGGAGACTTGAGTTCATGAGTAATGGATAGTAAAAAATTTCTTCGTTCTTGAGCGGCGATCATTTCTCGGTTGTATCCTCGATTGATAATATAAATACCAATGACAAGACTTAAAATAAAAAATAAGGCCTCTCCAAGAATCATCCATTCCTGACGTTTGTATTTTGATTCTAGTTCTTGAAAATCGATGGTTTTTTCAAATTGAGCCCTATTGGTGATGTCTCCTTTTGCGGCTAGTACGATCTGGAGATAATTACTTTTGGCGATAAAAGCATCCTTGTTTTTTGTGTATAGCAAAACAGACCACCAGCCGAAAGCCAGTAGCAAAAAGACAATTACAAAATTGGAGAGTAACCGGAGCTTTAAATTTTCCATACTTATTTTAATAAAACAAGCTTGTCGATGATTTAGTTGATATCAACGACAAAAGGCACATCGTAGAATTGGACTACGATATGCCTTTGTATATTTTTAAACGAATAGAAGAAACTATTCTCCTACGCGGTACTTTTGATTGATATACTCCGCTTTGAGTACTTCTTTACGACGGGTAACAGAAGGCTTAACGAATTCTTTTCTTCTTCTCAATTCTTGGATTAAGCCAACTTTACGGTGTTTGTTCTTGTAACGCTTGAGTGCGCGATCAATTGATTCTCCGTCTTTTACTTCAATAATTAACATCTAAAATATTTAAGTTATTAATAAAATGTGCTTTTAGCGGGACAAAGATAAGACTTTTTGACCGTTTTTACAATAGATTAAGGGTGAAAATTAAGGTTTAAACCACCTATATTAAGCTTTGATGGATGGTTGAAATGTTCCAACGTTGAGATAAAGGATGGCTGGTCAGGGATTCAACTAAATCATGATATTAATGAAAATGACTTAGATTTTAGGTTATAAAGTGGTTAAAAGCTTTGATTAAGACTTTAATTTTCCTCTTTCTTTACTACATGTCTTCCTCTGTCATTAAGGGTGATTTCTGCCCTATCTAGCACTGGATCGTGTTCAAAAAACAGTACCAAATTCTCATTGATCGCTCGCTCTAATAGCCAGGTTTTCTCCTTAATTGTCACTAATGGACGAATATCGTAGCTCATTACATATGGCTTGCCAAGATGAAATTGGCTGGGTATGAGGTCTGCACAATATAGAATGTTATGATCGCCTTGGTCAATTTCGGGCAACATCATGGCTTCGGTATGTCCATAGGCAAAATGAACTTTTATCCCAGGAATCCATTCTACGCCTCCTTCCTTCACGGGAATAAATTTCAAAACACCATGTTCCTGCAGTGGAACAAAATTTTCTTTCAAAAAGGAAGCTTTCTCTCGAGGATTGGGATTTAACGCCCAATCGTAATGCTTTTGGTTGGTCCAATAAGTGGCGTTTGGAAAAGTAGGGACCAGTGCTCCTTCTGCATCTCGTTTGACCGCTCCACCGACGTGGTCGAAGTGTAGATGCGTCAAAAAAACATCGGTAATGTCTTCGGGAGTAAGGCCATTTTTATCAAGGGAACCTAACAAAGAATCCGTTCCATGTGGTTCAAAATGGGATCGAAATTTATCATTTTGTTTGTCTCCCAATCCAGTATCTACGAGGATTTTTCGGTCTGCTGTTTCGATTAATAAACACCGCATCGCCCAGGTGCACATATTGTTTTCGTCCGGTGGGTGCGTACGTTGCCAAAGTCTGCGAGGGACCACGCCGAACATGGCGCCGCCGTCTAGTTTGAAGAATCCGGTAGGGATGGAGGTAATGGTGATCATGATTTTAATTTTCTCATTAATGGGTGTAAATATCTTTTATGATTTAATTGGTTTTTCTATATCCACTCAAATTTTTCTACTAATTGGCTGGATTCCTCGAA
>CAZYAC010000080.1:0-15476 GCA_964645475.1 uncultured Saprospiraceae bacterium
CTTGTGTTAAAGAGGCTATAAAACTCATGTTTAAATATTTTAAGTTGAAAAAATTAGTTTCTATTTATGGAGAAATAAATTTTGGTTGTTCCGAAATGATATCATGATCTTATATCTTGTTCATTTTGCAGCGCAGCCAATGCATCTGCTCTTTCAGAGACGAATCTGTTGGCAACACTTTCCTGTATATCTCGATCGTTTCTACTAAAATGGACAAGCTCACCAGTGTCAGGATCTCTCCGGCCTCTTTCATCATAAATCAAGTTGATGATTTGTTCATCGGTTAGAGAATTTATATCTATGTCATCAAAAGCGTTAACAATCGGAGGAACACCTCCTCCATGATGTACGGAGGTCGACCAAATTACATTTTCTAAGGCCCTTGAACGAGAGGAAACATCAAAATTAAAACGATTGGTCATGATTTCTATCGCAGGATCATAATGAGTTGAACGAATAAAATCATGTTGCGCTTTTTCAAATTTTTCAGGTTCATTATCTGCAATTTCTTTCCATTTTGCATCAAAAGCGTCACTACCAGGCTTCAACCCTGCAAATTGGTCAGCATACGGTGCAAAAAAACTTGAATTCAGAAATGTTTTTAATGTTCCAGTGTTGGTTGCTATTTGATAGGTTCCATATGATGCTCCTCCTATATCACCATCATTTTTAGCTATGGTACCTGGACCTTTTCCTGCTGTTTCATAATATTCAGATAGAGAACCTAAGGGATAGGTAGTGTCTATTAATTCGTTCGCTTCTTTTATGGCTAGTTCATGCTCCAAATCTTCAAAACTTAATTGCTCTAATGCAATAATTTCTTCCTCAATTCTAGCTCTTTCCAAAGGAGGTACCCGACCTCGTTCCTCACGAAGTTGGGCTATTTCTGCCTCTAGCTCATCAATGATATTGATTTGTTGCTGAATTGCAGTTCTTTCCAAATAAGGCACTCGATCTATTTCGGCTAGCAGTTGTGCTCTTTGTGTTATTAGTTCGTTTCGGTGATCGTTTGCTCGATTAAGGTGCACTCGATCAGCTGAGTTTTCAACAGTTATCAAACAATTTTTAGCAGCGTTAATATGATTTTCTGCTTGTGTTAAAGAAGCTATAAAAGTCATGTTATTTATTTTTTATTTCAAAGTTAAGGACTAATTAAATACAAAAGACTATTGCTAGTTTAATGCTAACTTATTTCCAGGTTACCTGTTTATGACGATCTCTCCTTTGTATACTTCTCCACTGCCAATATTTAGGGTTAGGATATAATAGTAGGTAGATTCGGGAAGCGGAGCACCGCGTTGATTCGTGCCCTTCCAATCATTTTGATAAGGATTAGAATAGAATACTTGAGTACCCCAACGATTGTAAATCTGAACTTTATTATTGGGATAATCGTCGGGATTTAATAAGAGTTGATTTACTATCCATGCCTCATTACTACCATCTCCATTTGGTGTAATAATACTAGGAAGATCATGTTCTGTTTCGTAAGGCATTACCATGATTTGAACGGAGGAGGTATCGCAGAAACGGGTATTTTCAGACATGCAATTCGTGTTGCAAATGATATAGTCGAATGCTATCATCCCGAAAAATCCTTGAGGCGCCCTAAAGTGTATATTGTTATCTTCGTCTATTGTAATAGAATCTTGATCAGCAAATATGGTTACCTCCGTTGGAGATTTATAAAGATCATCATTGGCTAATAAAGATAAAATAGTATCCGCTTGATAAGTTACTTCAAAGTAATCATCTTGGGCAATGGGTGGGCCTTCATAGAAAACAATCGTTGTATCCGAAAAAGAGCAAGCACCTTTTTCTATATTCCAAATAATGGTGTTTTCATTTTCTTTTAATTGGTAAGCCCAAGTTTCGTTATTCTCTCCATTTTCAAACCTTGTTTCGGGATCGGGTGAAGACCAATATCCCGTAGTGCCGATCGGTTGACATGCTTTTAAATATACTTCATCAATACATGGATTGCTAAATTCAATACTACAGGCTTGAGGATAAAATATATTAAACGCAACATTTGAAAGTATCATACTATTTGAAACGGAACAACCTAGGCTATCAGTGACGGTTAAGAAATACTTTCCTGCTTCAAGATTAGATAGAATGCGGGTAGTACTTAAAAGTATATCTCCATTTTCATTTTTCCATTGATAAACATAAGGAGAAATACCACCAGTTATCGTGGAAACAATTGTGCCCTCTTGCTCCATACAGAAGTATTCCGTTTGGGTACTATCAAAAGAAATAGAAAGTGGTGCTTCAATGTAAAGTGTAAAATTGATAATACTATCACATTTATTATCGGCGGTATTTAAAACAACCTCATGAAAACCAGGATCACAAATAGTGGTATCACCTACGGTATAGCAACTGTTTGGACAGACAAGTGCGGAAAAACTGGTATCAACAGAAATATTCTCTAATAAGTATTCTTCTATTATTGCGCAGCCCGTTTCCGTATTAGTAATGGTTATTTGATAAAGCCCCGCTTCAAGTCCCTCAATATCGAGGACTTCTTCTCCTGTATTCCAGTTAAAACTATAAATACTTTGATTATCGATGGTTAGATCAATGGCACCATTTGCTTGTCGACATGTTGGATGGGTAAGGTTGTCTCCTACTTGATCGCTTAAAAAAATCAACGTCAAAATAGTGGTACTATCACAACCATATTGATTATTAAAAGTAGAAGAATAGGTTCCTGCTTGATCTAAACAGTCGTTAACGCCAGGAAAGTCATAACACTCATTTTCACAGATGGTTTCTTGCATAAATACAGAGTCAATTCTATTCGCTTCGAGTAGGGTAGTGGCGACCATCGAATTGTTTTGTGCGTCGATGACTTCACAGGTATATCCTCCTTCCGATAAATTGACGAGTATAGAATCAGTACTGATCATATTGTTAGTTGGATTCGTCCATTTAAAGGCGTAAGGAGATATTCCTCCTTCCACTATGGGGACAATTTTTCCATCCGCATATTCGCAATTGGGATGATAGGGGAGGAGCGTTAAAGTAAGTGGTTCGGGTTGGTCGAGCATTACGTAAGCGGTATCCGTAATGGAACAATGAGCCGCGTCCGTTATCGTAACATAATAGGTACCTATAGACAAATCTTGAATGGTGGGAAGAATGGAACCGGTGCTCCAAAGATAGCTATAAAATGGCCCGCCTTCACTACTTGGATTGACACTGGCGGAACCATTGTTTTCTCCAAAAGTGACGTCGGTGGTAGTAAGTCCAGTAGTGGACCATTCCAAAACGGTTAAGGACAAATCATAGTGTACCAGGCATCCATTGGTATCGTATGCAGAAAATAGATACTGTCCTTCGGCATCAAAAGATTGACCACCCAAAGTATAAATTTCTCCTTCACAAATAGTATCTTTTTGGGTATCCGTTAAATCTATATTCTCAACAGTCACCCAAACTACGTCTGAATTACAATTAAGCCGCGCATCAATTACGGTGACGGAGTAAGTTCCTACCGGTAGTTCTGTTCGGGTACTATCTAAAATAGAATTATTTAAATCGCTCCATTGATATTTATAAGATTGATAACCTCCGGTAGCATGAATCGTTACGTCAGCACTATTGCAATCTAGATATTCAATAGTGGTAACGGCGACAGGGTTATAAAATGTTAAATCAAAAGTGACGATTGAATCGCATCCATCTGAAGTTGTATATTGAATTGATTTAAGACCTCCTCCCATTTCACAGGTAAAAATACTGTTCCCATGGGTATAACTATCAGCACAACATCTACCAAGTGCTCCCAAGTTATTAATAATCGGATCGTCACAAAAGTTTGAATATTCCCCATTTGTATCCTGAGCTGTTTTTTCGATTGAACCCTTTTCGAAACAAAAGCCAAGATTAATGTTGTAAATAAAAATAAAAGAAAATATTAAAACAGTTTTCATGATAAGGGAATTGAAGGTTAATGATCAATAATGCGTAGGAGGATCGGATTGATTAAAAGGCGTATAACAATGTAAATTCATAAGAATTACCAAACTTAGGTCCGAAAGAATTAATGGCAAGGCCGGAGTTAAATCCCAGTTTTAATTGTTTTATATTGCCCAATAAAATACCTCCTTGAGGAAGGAAGGTGCCATCCATAGAGTATCCTAAACCCAACCAAAAAATATTTTCAAATTGATATTTTAGTTGAGCACTAAAATAAGGAGAGACGTTTTTTACATACAGTAATTGGCTCGAAATTTCTAAGTAAGAATAATCATCATTTCCAGTAATAATATAGCCAGATGATAAATGTATATGCGTGTTTTTTTTCAGATAGACTAAGGATGCTTTTTGCTGATCATCAAATTTAAATAGCTGTGGCAAAGAAAGACCAATGTAAAAGATATTTTCATTTTCACTTGTTTTATAAAAATAAGCTCCTAATGATATATCAGGTCTGATATTGGTAATGTTTTCGTTGACTAGTGGATCATTCGTTTCTCGTCCGTTTGTTTCAAGTAGATTCATTCTATATTGAACTAATCCGAAATTAACGCCAAATGACAACCCTCCCCATTCCAAATCATCATTAATTATTCCTGCAATCTTACCATATATCCCAGTTGTACTGATTGGTCCATTTCTATCATTAATAATATGGCCTCCTACTTGGAATGCAACTCCAGAATTAATCAGTAATTTCTCTCCATGTATAATTTGTGTAGAATTATTCTTAGATAAAGCTTGCCAATGCATCCGATGTGTCCCACCAATAAAGGTGGAAAATTCGCCCAAACTGAGGTGAAAATCTGTTCGAATTGAGGCAGGATTTAGGATTCCATGTGCACTACCATATTGAGTAAGCAATGGTATTTGTTGCGCCAAACTATACTGACTAGAACAAACTACTGATAAAAATAAAAGGAGAATAACTTGCTTCATGACCATATATTTTAAGGGGTGTTAGTAGTAACTGACACCTGACCTGGAGGTTAAAAAAATTAAAGCTTCAGAAAATTAATGAGAGATTGCATTCCAAATATAAATGGACGCAACTGCTAAATAACTATTTATTCAGCTGTTTGAATTGGAGCGGACGCCTTCTTTTTATTTTTTCTTTTTTTACGCTTGCTTTTTATTTCTACACTATCGCAAGTAGATGCATCCGTTTTAACTTTCCAAACGCCTTCTATCTTGTTGAGCACATAATAATGCTTATCAATACTTTTGAATCGTTGGATATATTTTTCTTCGGTTAGACTCCACCAGCATAACAACCAATATTCTTTAGTGTAAACTTGCGCATAATCTTCCTCGACTTTTACAATATCCATTTCTAAAATTTCGTAAGTAGATGGATTGTAATTATTAGAAATGATGGTTTGTTGCGCTTGTCGTTTTCTAATAAGTTCCTCGATTTTTTTATAAGCAGAGAATTCTGTTAAAAAATGAGCGGAAAGTTTTTCTTCTACAAAATCAGGAAGATTTTGATAATTGGAAAAGACGGCTTCTACAGCTTTGTGAATGGCCTTTTTTACTTGTTGCTCCGGGTCTGCTGCTTTCTTTGAGTTGTTGGATTTGGCTTCTATTTTTTCTAAATAATCATCCCAATTATCGGCGTCTAAAAAGAAAGTTAATTTGTTCAATGTATTCAAGGTCCTTGGATCAATCGGATAAGAAAGGCGATACGCACCAGTTAGTATTTTTTGAAGTGTTTTTGAAGAAATCGTTACACCAATTTGGATCTGTTTTTCTTTTGATAATCTTGAGGATAAATCATTGGCGATGATTTGTGATAATAGGTCGTAACAACTTTTTGTCCATTTTTTAGATTTAAGTTGACTATGAGCTTTCAATTTTTTTGAGGATTTAATATCCTTACTTAATTTTTCTATGTATTGGGTTAACATAACAATCTAGTTTAAAATGATTAAAAATGTCTGTCACTTATTAATACCTATTTTACAAAAAAAGCCCCCCATCTTAGGTTAGAAAAATATAAATAGTAGTAAAAAAAACATGTCTATTGAATTAGAAGGTGATATAATTGATCTTTCCGGTATGCGATATATGCACTCCAATTTATTTGTGACGGATGAATGTTTTTTGGGGTAGCAAAATCTAGTTTGATTATCTTTTTTTCGTTTACTGGCCAGTATTTGAATTGAAAAACTGCTGGGCTATATAACGTAATATCTGTCGATTCATCAAATCTTAGATGTACATTTCGACTGAATTTTCGACTGTTGTTTTTTAATTCAACGACCAACTGAGCTTGTAATTCAGATTGGTTTTCTGATGCTGATAAGATCAGGTGCGTATTGCTTACTTCAAAAGGAGTATGAGAGATATTAGTCGAGGTGATTAGAATATTCTCTTCATAGAGAAGCTGACGATTTTTAGTGAAAAACCGAACGGTAATTTCGTTTGTTTGTTCTTCTTTTATCCTATTTGCTTTTATTGAGATTTGGTGTTTAATTTTATTTTTCTTCGAAAGGATTGGGATTGTTTTAATAGTAGGCAAAATCAATTTTTGAGGACAATCCTTACAGGTGACTTCAATTTGGAGCTTTGCATAGTTTTTATGGCTTTTATTATTAAGTTCATAATCTAGTTTAATTTCCTCTCGTGGTTTAATTAGGAGATTGTCTTTTTGCGTAAGCCGGTTGATAAGGATTGATTTATCATCATTTAGAAGGAGCGTTTGTTGCCCTATATTAAGGAACGTAAAATCCATATCTGCTTTTAATTTATTCCCGTTATTCTTACTTCCACAAACCCAAATTGATCGATCTTTCTTTTGGATGATCTGTTGAACTTCTTGCTTACCTTTTCCTTCATAGATCCAAGGACTTTCCCATTGGACATATCCAAACTGATCAATTTTGTTAATGGTAATGTTTAAACTTCTACTCCCTTTTTTATGTTTGGATCCATTACCTACGATTAAAAAATTATTGTTCTGAAGTGGCAGTAAATCAATACCTTCACTAAACCCTATCTTATCATTTATGCTTAAAACCATTAAGCTTTTGTCGAAATTTTTGGGTATCCGAATAAAGAAAAAATGATCTTTTTGTTTTTGTCGAAGCGTACCTGTTAAATATAGGTGGTTGTTTTTAAAAACAATACCTCCACCTTTTACAACTTGGAGATCTGAAAATAATATTCGATGCTCTAAGACTCCATTTTTATTCAGTTGGAGTAAGTAGGGAGCTGTTTTGGATTTTTTTTTGGAGCGTATCCGAGGATTTATACCGCCTAATAATTCTGCGATTCCATAAACATAAATTTTATCTTGCTCAACCAATATCTTAGCAGTTTTAAAAATAATGTCCTTTGAAGAAGTTCGATATCTATTTTGTTGATGGATTTTATTTCCTTTAAGATCTGTGATTAAGAACCATAGGTCGTCATTTTCTATTCCTACATAAATTAATTCTTGGGTGCTTTTGGTAGCATCTTCCAATGTTAAATTAAGGGATGATTTTTTTAATATTTTTCTTTTAATTAGTTGACCATTTGATTGATGAAAATTGAGCCAAACTTTATTTTGAATAGGATTTAAATGTTTTCTATTGGGTTGTGTAAAACCAGTAGCTAGCAGTAGCGCCGTGTCCACTTCAGTTGCAAAAATACCATGTTCCTTTTCTAGTTTATTTACTTGAGATTGATAGGTGAAAAGTGGTTTTCCTTTTGAAGAAGACTTACTTAAAACCATGGAAGTCTTTTTATTTATCGTATTGGTTCCAATCGCTAATATTCCCCCGTCTTCCGTTTCGGTTATTTGCTTCAGAACGGACAATCCGTTAAAAGCTATATTGCGCTCGATTACTTGTTTCGGTGGTTTAGGAAAGTAGGAAGTTGGTGGTAGCTGCTGTTGTTGTGTAACGGAGGGAATACTTTTATCTTTTTTTGATTTGAGGTTTAGGGTTTCAAAACTAATGACATAACCGGCAATAGCATGATGAATGATCGCATCAAAAGATAGATAGGCAAACCCTTGATTCCCCCAATTGGTATCCCAACTATTCATCACTTCAAAGTATTTTGAATTAAATCCAATAATCACAAGAGAATGATGTCCAAGGTATTTGTCATTGATCGTATCCTGTTGCTGCCAATGAAAATTTTTCTGATTTAAATTTTTAAAACTGTCGAAAACCTGAAAATTAATGACAACGGGAATGCTATCTTTTAGTAATTGTTTAATATAGTTTATTTTATAAGTAGCACTGTCTTCGATGGCGAAAATTTGTGCGGCTGTTTTTGTTTTATAAGCGGCGGCTTTTTTTAGATGAGTGCTATCTGGTAGGGTAAAACAATCTTCTACTTCGAAATCTGATAGGAGGCAATTTCCTTTTTGTTTTAACAGCTTTATGGTGTGAGAATAACTAGCACCTTTACTACAATCAGCTGAATCTGTTCTTGATTGATTGAAAATAAATAAGGGAGAAAAACAATTTTCTTTAATTATACTAGCGTCCATGTATTGGTGTCTGATATTATTTAAAATAGTCATTGCACCATAACCAAATGAGTAACCAATGCAGGCCTCAATACCATTTTGACTCATTGGTACTGGACAATAAGGTTTAAGATTAATGGTAGTAGCACTATCAATTGGATGATATATTGATTGACTATCTAATTCATTATAACAAATAAATAGTATTAGGAAAACCAAAATTCTCATGATAAGGTTTTTAGTAAATGAGGGAGGAATAAAATAGGGAATTGGTAAAAGGAACTATAATGCTTCCCAAGATTTTAGCCGTTTACTTCTGGCATAATATTGTTCAAAATAGTTCTTTGCTTCTTCTGCTTTTGATTCTTTGTTTCTATCAATAATGTCCATGGTTTTATCAAAAAGCCCCCAAAAAGCGAGTATAGAGATTATATCAAAACCACCATTATCAACGTGGAGTAAAAAGTCAATTTTCTTTTTGCATTGATTATTGTATTCATTTATCGCGAGTTCGAAATCGCTAACTAATTTGGTTTGAAGAAAGGCGTCAGGACTATTTCGAAGATGTTTTCTATATTTTTTAGTCGCAAAATCTGATTGCAAATCGTCTAGTATATGATCTAAACGGATCTTGGTATCTTCATAACTCTTTTGAACATCTTGAACGTCGGCAGCAGAAAATTGAGATTGATTATTTTTAAATGCTCGGACCTCAGATTCCATTATTTTTTTTACTTCTAAAAAAGATTTGGTAAAATCAGAAGACTCCAATATTTGTAACACCTCATTCATTTTTGCCTTCGACTGAGCATGAATGGTAAATATTGGACTTAGCACTAAGATTGGAAGGAGGAGGAATATTGTGTTTTTCATTTCTTAAAGAATTAATTGAAGTTGTTTAAATAATCCTATCCCATTTATTGGGTAGGTGACATCAATTAATACCAAATGAAAAAAAAAGCCCCCCAGGTTGAGCAGCTATAATTTAAAAAGCAGCAATTATTTTTGTTGAGGGCGGAGCGGTGTATTCCCATTCGTAAGTGAAATAGGGTATAAGATTCCATCTAATTTTAATAACCATTCAGATTCATCACTAAACAAAATGGGGAGATTATTAGAATTGAATGCTGATAAGTATAACCTCAATGTTTTTTGATCGAAAGAATAAGTAGGAGTATCAGCATTTTTAAACACCAGACAGTTCATCTCTTTTAATTTCGAATCCTCTTTGAGGCTTTGACCATTATTGGATAAAGACCAATCATATACGGGTATTTGCTCCTTCCATAGCGGTTTTGCTGCCGCCATTGGGATTTCATTTTTTGGTTTAGTTGGTAATTCAGTGGAATTTCTATTTGTCATGTATAAAACGGCCATTAATAAACCTATCAGGATTAAAGCTATTAGATAAGGCAAAAAATTAAAAGTACCTTTAGAAGGCTGTTTTTTATCTGTGTCAGCTGGTTTAATTTGTTGATGAATCGCCCCTAACTCTTTTTTTAGATCCGCTTTAGCAGCACTGCGAATACCTTTTACGATCAATTCCTCCTGTTCAACCAATTCCTTAAATGCTGGATCATTCTTTAGTCGAACTTGGAATTCCGCTAATTCTGAAGCATTTAATTTTCCCTTCACATACAAATCAATTTGTTGATATATTTCTTGATGCTTATCCACGTTTTAAGTGTTTTTTGGTTAATCAATAAATTATTGAAAAAGTTTTCTCAATCTTTCTTTACATTTATAACTTTGGTTCCTAGTCGCTTTAGCACTTTTATATTGCATGAGGGTTGCAATTTCCAGCATAGATTTATTATTAAAATAATACAAATATAACAACCGTTTACAAGGATCTCCCATTTTATTTAATGCACCCATTACCATTCTTTCTCTGTCATCTTGAATATCCTCTTCCTCAATGTAGGATGCCAAATCAGCAATATATTCATGATGGTCTTCAATGGAAGAAACCCTACCAGTTGACTTTTTCCTCAATTCTTTTAACCATAAATTTCTACTGATAGAATATAAGAACGTTTTAATTTTACAGGTCAATGTAAAATTAGGATCATTGATTTTATCAAGGAAAACAATAAAGGCCTCCTGATAAATATCTTCTGCATCTTTTGTACTCCCACTATTCGTTGTGACTAGCTTTTCAATAGAGGAGAAATTAGATAAATACACTTGCTGTAGCATTTTTTTATCTTCTTGCTTCAGCTTTAAAACTACTTCTGTGTCAAAAGAATATTTTGATGATTCATTCATTAATACAATTTTTACTTAAATAGTCTCCTATAAAAGATACGAATTTTATTTTCAAAGCTACCATTTTGAATGGTAATCTACAATAATTTATGTCTTGGCTAAAAAAAAAGTTGCTTACAGAAATCTAAGCATCTCTTGTTGTTTCTGTATTTTGTTTAGAGTTAGCGTTTGAGATGATAGATAAAGAACTCTAATTTTAAGTAACCTTTCCCCAACTATAACACATCAACCATATTTTTATTTTTCAATCCTAAATTCTCCAGTCAATTCCATATCTTTACCACGTAAGTTGAATACTAATCTATGCATCAACCAAAAAAAAATTCTATGGCGACCCCGCTGATTTTTCCCCTTCCGGACCTTGAACTGGTATTTATAGAAGGATTGCCTAAAGGAGATAGCTTTCAGATGGGAGGAACTGACTACGATGAGGAGCAACCCATACACGATGTACATATCGGATACGCTTTTTATATGGGTAGGTTTCTAGTGACGCAGCAGTTGTATGAGGAAGTGATACAGCAGAATCCTTCTGAATATCAATGGAAGCGTCGTCCTGTGGAAACTGTATCTTGGAATGATACGAAAATATTTATAGTAGCCTTAGAAAAGATGGAGGCAGTAAAGCGCTTTAAGAAAGAACATAAATTACAGGAATATGCGTTCCGATTGCCATCAGAAGCAGAGTGGGAGTTTGCTGCGAGAGGAGGTATTTACAACAAGCGTTGTGAATATTGCGGAAGTGATGATTTAAGACAAGTAGGTTGGTATGATGAAAATAGTGGCGGAGAGACCAGGCCCGTTGGTTTATTGCTGCCAAATGAGTTGGGCATATACGATATGAGCGGTAATGTATATGAGTGGTGTGAGGATGATTGGCATAATTCATATAAAGAGGCCCCTGATGATGGTTGTGCCTGGGTAAATGGCATAAATGGAGGTGATAGGGCTGATTTCCGTGTCATTCGTGGCGGTAACTATTTCCGCAATGCTGACAACTGCCGCCCTGCGGATCGTAGCCTCAATTCGCCTGCCGACCGTGCTAGCTACCTTGGGTTTCGGTTAGTTTTAGCCCCAGTTCAAAAGCAGTAGGATTACTTCTATTGAACAGGTAAATGTCGGGTTCTTGAAAATTTATTTTTAAGACAAACAAACGACCAGAAGGTCAATACTTCGATAGCGTGAGTAGCAATTCGTCGAAAAGGCTATCGTAATTATTAATCATGAAACTTTCATTTATGGAAAAACCAGCAATCGTAAAAGAAATTGAAAACTTGCTAGGAATTGAATTGCACGAAGCACCTGAACAACCAGATAAGCTAACGGGGGTGATGGTTATCAAAAAAGGTCAAGCCAAATATGCGATGGAAGGGGAGCAGTTGATAGGGTTAAATTTGGCAGATATCGATTTGACAGATAAGCAATGGCAAACAATCTTAAGAATAGAAGGATTTCGAACACAAGATTTACGTGCGCTTCATTTGGGTGGTAATCGCATCGAAGGCCTTACCTTTTCTCAAGCATATTCTAGTTTAGTACAATTAGATTTAAGTTTTAATAAAAATCTGATTGAGTTAGACTTTGAAAATGGACTTCCTAATTTAATAAGACTAAATCTGGATGGTTGTGCTTTGGAGTGTTTGGATTTTTCAAAAGGTTTTTTAGCCTTAGATTTTCTTCAAGCTGTTTCAAATAAGCTTAAAGAAGTAAAGTTTAAAGAAGCAATGCCCAAGTTAAAATATTTGGATTTAAGTCAAAATCAAATCAAAAAACTGAACTTACCTGGTGGTTTTGATAAACTACAATATTTTTACTTTAGAAAGAACGAAGTAAAATCAAACATCACTTTTAAAACACCTGTACCGCTACAATTAAATAGTGTAAATCTAAACAATAGCAACCTACAAGCGATACCAGAAGAAATTATTTTTGGAGAGAATTTAGAGTGGCTAAATTTGCAAGGAAATGTTCCTAAGAATATCCCAAAATTATTTTTAGAAAAAGAAAATTGCCTTTCGGATGCTAGAGACTGGTTTACAGAATTAAGAGGTGCCCCGTCCGAAAAAAACAAGGTTGTAAAATTAATGTTGACAGGAAATGGGGATGCTGGAAAAACTACTTTACTATGTGCGCTAAAAAATGGGAGTTGTGAACATGATCATACTTCCACTCACGGGATTCAAATTGAAACTTGGGAAGATAAAACTTCTGTTTATAATACTTGGGATTTTGGAGGCCAAGAAGTTTATCATGGGACCCATCGCTTGTTTATGTCTTCGGAGGCGATTCAGTTGATTCTCTTTACGCCTAATGTTCAGGGAAAAGCGAGAAAACGAGAGAAGGTGTTTGATAGAATTAGGAAAGATGAAATTTTACCATATACGGTGGAGTATTGGTATCAAACCATCAAAGCTTTAAGCCCTAATTCAACTTTCCTTTTTACTCAAAATAAAGAAGACCTTTTTCCCGAAAAAGATAAGACCGTTAGAGATTACGCAGATGAGATGGGGGCGGAGTTGAGATTAATAAGTGCAAAAGAAGGTATTGGGATAAAGCATCTCAAGAATTTTCTAAGAACCTATGCAGAAGATATGCCGGAATATGATATGAGTATGCCAGAATCGTGGTTGAAAGTTAGGCAATTTTTTATTGATAATGTCGATTCAAATAATCCCAAAGAAAGTATCAAGATTATTGACCAAACTTTCTTTGAAAAAAAATGTGAGGAGTATAAGGTAAGTGAAAGAACATGGGGATTACTAAAAAGATACCTTCATCATTCAGGTTATATTTATTATCATGAAAAATTAGGAGATAAAATTATTGCCGACCAAAAATGGGCCTTGGAGGCAATTTATAAACCGCTTGATCGTAACCAAGAATATTATCAGGAGCTTATAGATGATCAAGGAAAAATAAGAGTAAGAAACCTGTTTGATATTTTTGGAAAAAAATATGATAAAAAACAAAAATGGTTATTTCTTCAATTCTTAAAAAGTTGTGGACTTTGTTTTAAGATCAAAACTCGAAATGACGACAGAGAAGATAACGAGAGTGACCAATATTTATTTCCTGAATTCTTAAAAGAGGAGCGGGAAGAAGAAGTTGATGAATTATGGCGTAAAGCAGAAAATGTGCAGCAACTTAGATATAAATTACCTTGGTTGAATTACCATATCATTCAAAATTTTATTACGAATGTAGGTAGAAAAACCAATACCAAATATATCTGGCGAACCGGGATTTTTGTTCCAACAAAACATGGAATGTTTAGAGTGGAATTAGATGCTTCTGGGGAAGCAATTATTTTATCAATAGAACAAAAAGCAGTAGAACCTTTATTAAATCCTATTGTCGAGACCATGGGGAACTATACGGATAGAGATAAATGGGAAATATTGATTGATGGAGCGTTTCAACCTTTTAGTAGAGAAAAAGGAATTCCATTTTTAAGAAAAGATAAATTAGAGAACAAAGATATTTCTATCACAAACGAAGCTGCTTTGATTGGTGAAGGAGCAGAAGGAAAAATAAAAGGAACTGATTTATCAATAATTGAAGATAAGATCCAAGAATACAAAGGTAACGATATTCCAATTTATTTTTCCTACGCATGGAGAGATGAAAAAAATCCTCAGCGGGAAGTTTTAGTGCAGCAAATGTATGATTCGTTGGGAAAGGCAAACTTTAAAATTCAACGAGATAAGGAAGATTGTGGACATGGCGAATACATAGATGAATTTATGAAGGATATTGGAAGAGGAGAATTGATTCTTGTTTTTTTAAGTGAAAAATATTTACGCTCCGTCTATTGTATGTCTGAGCTTTACAATATTTCCAAAGAGTGTGGATCGGATAAATCTAGATTTAAAGATAAAATTCTGCCAATAGTCGTAGAGCCTGTTGATTTTAGTGATCAAGCATTATTTAAATTACTAGATTATTGGGAAGCTTTAGGAGCTGAAAAAGAAACCTATAAGAAAGAACATGCTCATCGATTTTCGGGCCCTACAAAATTGGAAGAATGGAATACGATCATATCGGTCAGTCAAGAAGTTAACAAACTAGTTCCTTGGTTAGCCAAAATGAATAGAGGTTCGATAAAATTATATCAGGAAAATGATTTTGCAAACATCAAACGAATTATTAAAGAGCGTCTAGCGAATACACAGAAATTGAAAAATAATCCTCAGGTTATTGCTGCTTTGGAAAATAGTATCAATCAATTAAATATTCAACTAATAGAAATTAAGGGAGCGGTAATCGAAAGTAAGGAGGTTATTATTGGAAAAATAGACTCGATGGAAGCCAAAATCTTAGATAGCCTTGGAGATATTTCTGTTGAATTTAAAAACGGATTACAAGATATTTTTCAAAAAATCAATCAACGCCAAATTAAAGAGTCAACGATAAAAGAACTCAACGAAGAGTTAGTTGAAAAAATGACCGCCAACCTAAACTCACTTCCAGAAAATATTGCCATGCAATGGAAAGATATTCAAGATGCTGAAAAAGATTTTGCGGATGTCAAAGGAAAATTTAAATGGAATATTGCCGTCATACCCGGTATTCTTAAATATGAAACAGAAGTTACTAAGACCATTCCTGTTTTCAAATGGGCAAGAAAATATTGGTCCAACGTTAAATTAAAAACCGAAAATAAATAATGCCTAATACCCAATTTAAAGATTATACTAATTTTAAAGTCAAAGGCATCTCATGCCCCCTGCGCTTCGTCCAAGGCGGTACGATGGAT
>CAZYAC010000081.1:0-15436 GCA_964645475.1 uncultured Saprospiraceae bacterium
TTAACGTAGAATTACGCGATGCACAGGGAGGTAACCTCATCGGAACAGTTACTATCAATGTATACGAAAAACCAGAAGTGACCATCGCTGCTGATCCAGCAGGTGGATGTGCTCCCTTAAATACGGCCTTTACTAGTAATCTCGACGGAAATAGTGCTATTATGGGCACCAGTTACCAATGGTCATTTGGAGATGGTAACTCCGGCAGTGGTGCGACTACAAATCATACTTATAATAATGGAGGAACCTTTGATATAGGACTACAAGTTAGTACTAACTTAACCGGTTGTGATGTGACAGAATTATTTCCGGACGTTATTACCGCCACAGACCAACCAGATGCAAATTTTACACTTTCCCCCAATCCTGCGGTTAGCTGTACGGCTCCATTGGAAGTGGGATTTAATAATACATCAACAAGTCCTGGTCTTACTTATCAGTGGGATTTTGGTAACGGACAAACTTCTACAGCCGTTAATCCTGCTAATATCACTTACACCGAGGAAGGTAGTTTTGATATAACCCTTACTGCGACCAACAGTGCAGGTTGTTCTAGAGTAATTACCCGTAATGTCAATATTGGTAATCCGTTGGCCAGTTTTATTATCCCGGATACGCTTTGTGTTAATCAGAGTACTACAATTGATAATAACTCTACGATCGGTGCTTATAGCTGGGATTTTGGAGCAGATGCTACCCCTCCTGTTTCTAATCAAGTCAATCCTTCAGTTACCTTTAGTACACCAGGCAATAAAACAATTACACTGAATGTGACAGCAGCGGGCGGTTGCACTGGAGATACAATGGTTACCGTTTTTGTACAAGAAGTTTCTCCCGAATTTACCCTAACCGCTAATCCTGTCTGTGAAGATCCTTTTCAGTTTACGTTGACACCTGATTTTATGGACCCCAACGCTACTTATCAGTGGACCGTGAATAGGATAAATACTCCTTTTGAAAATCTTCTAACGTCAAATGAAATGTCACCTTCTTTCGAATATATTAATCCGGATACAACGATTTTTTCTAAAAATGGAGATATAATTTTACAAGTTGAATACGAAGTTACCAGTCCGCAAGGTTGTACCGTTTCTGGTGTTTTATTGGATACCCTTTACGAACCCAACGCACTCTTTGTGCCTGATGTAGTAGATGGTTGTGCTCCAGTAGCCGTAATCTTTTCTGATTCCAGTACTTCAGTAGATCCAATTGTTAGCTACACCTATATTTATGGCGATGGTGAACAACAAACTTTCGATAATGATGATGATCACACTTATGTTTATACTGACCCAGGAGAATATGAGGCAATCTTGATTATTGAAAATGATCAGGGCTGTCGAGATACTTCTTATGCCGTTCCAATTGAAGTAGGTGCGCCGATTACCCCTGATTTTACGGTAACGGAAACCACTGTTTGTCCAGGTGATACAGTCCAATTTACGGATTTAACCAATGACCCCAATATTGATGCTTGGCACTTTAGCGCAGAAGATGGACGGGCTTCGCACTGCTATCAAGAAAATGAATTATTTTATAATTTCGATAATAGCAACGGTCCCCAGGATATTACCTTGCAAGTAGAATATAATGGTTGCTTTTCTGAAGTTACCAAAGAAGATTTCATTACGGTAAATGGGCCGATTGCTCGGTTAGATTATCTTGTAGATTGTGAAGATCCTTTTAATATTGCTTTTAGAGATTCTTCGGTAGATGCTACTTCGATCACGTGGGATTTTGGTGATAACTCGAGTAGTACTATATCTGATTTAACCCATCTATATGATACTACTGGAAATTTTATGGTATTCCTTACCGCTGAAAACGATATGAGTGGATGTCCGGCTTCCGTTGATTCTGCTATCGTTTTTGTAAAAGATATTCAAGCTGCTTTTGTAATTGATTCTTTTGTTTGTATTGGAACAGACGTAATGCTCGACGGTAGCATGGCGCAAGATGTGGACAATCGTTGCTGGAAAGGATACGATTGGCACTTTAGTTGGGATCGCCCGATCACAACTATGGATACCATGACAAATAAAATGTTCAATGCAGATGGCGATCATACCGTTGAGTTGGTGACCACAGACATCAATGGTTGTAGAGATACCGCGTCGCAAGATGTTTGGGTATTTAGCACACAGCCTGATTTTTCCTTTACGCAGGATACGATTTGTATCCCTTCAGAAGCAATCACCTTTACGGATATGAGTATGGCTGATACCACCATTGTTTCTTGGGAGTGGGATTTTGGTGATATGAATATGGGCATGGATTCCGTGGTTACCCACACTTATACGGAGTCTCCGTTCCCGGAAGGACCATTGCCCGGACCATTAGTCACCACAATAGATGTTACGCTAACCATCGAAGATGTTATCGGGTGTCCGGGGACAGCCACCAGATCAATTACCGTCTACGAACCATCTGCTAATATCACCACCGACCCGAGTCCAGCCAATATTTGTGTTGGTTCTGAGGTAGCGTTTGCTGCTTCTGATTTTATTTTGGGAGGAGATTTATC
The DNA here is from genome assembly GCA_964645475.1 of uncultured Saprospiraceae bacterium. GTDB lineage: Bacteria > Bacteroidota > Bacteroidia > Chitinophagales > Saprospiraceae > JALZUU01. The sequence goes on from CAZYAC010000081.1 coordinate 2,525, forward strand.
GCCAGTTGAATACGACTGGGATTTTGGTAATGGTATGACCAGTATGATGCAAGTCGATACAGCGTTGTATAACAACTCTGGAACTTTTGTGGTCAATCTGGCATTGACGGAACTTTCCACGGGATGCCAAAGTATGCGCCCAATTACAGATACCGTTAGAGTACAAGATTTTCCCATTGCAGATTTTACAACGAATGTAGATGGTCAAGATCCAATCTGTTTTCCATCTATAATAAATTTCATGGATAATAGTGTCACGACTAGCCCAATAACAGCCAATTGGGATTTTGGAGATGGTAGTAGCTCTACCGCTCCGGCACCAAGCATCACTTTTGGTAAAGGAACTTTTACTGTGGAGTATATTGCTTCGACGAGTTTTGGTTGTCGAGATACCACGATGAGAGACTTTACGCTTGTTGGCCCCGAAGGTGATTTTGCGATTGACCAAAACCTCCTCTGCCTTGGTGAAATTGTCAATTTTACCTTATTAGATACGGTTGATATCCAAAGTTTCCGTTGGGAATTTGGAGACGGTAACGTTATTAATAATCAAGCCAATGTGGCATATGAATATCTAAGCACTGGAACCTTCGTCGCAGAATTAATTCTGACGGGAGTGAGTGGTATTTGTGAAACGACAATTACTGAACCAATTACCATCCAACAGGTTGAAGCTGCCTTTACTGTAATTGACGCTTGTGATGGACCAGTAGATATTGTGAGTAATTCCATAGGACCTATCGAAAATTTCAGTTATGACTTTGGCGATGGTGGTACCAGTAATGAGGAAAATCCTACTTATACTTTTGCAAATATTGGTGTACAAACAGTGCAATTAATTGTTAGTACTGGTATTGGCTGTGCGGACACGCTTGCTCAATCGATTGAAATATTCCCACTTCCGACACCCGTTGTTGCGGACGTCGGTGGCTGTGAAGGTACCGATATAATCTTAGCGGTAAATAACCCAAATCCTGGGAGTGTATACAATTGGGATCCAGTAGATTTAGTAGATAATGATGGTCAACCATCGGTAATCGTCAATCTGAATCAAACGACAGAATTTACGGTCCTTGAAACGGACGTTAACAATTGTGAAGGAGTTGCTACGGGTACCGTAAATATTGTTCCTGCTATTCCTCCTGTTAACGATGAAAATCGAGGTGTTTGTGAAGGAGATATATTTACAATTGACTTGCCAGCAAACCCATTCTACGTCTATACTTGGACCGCTGATGGAGGAAATACGGACGGACTAAGTTGTACCGACTGTCCTAACCCAACAGTGACGATTGGTAGCTCTGTTGTTTATCAGGTAGTCATTAGCGACGCGAACGGAACCTGTGATGATGTTGTGGCTACATTCACTTATAATGTACCAGCTAATAATAGCATTGAAATGCCGAACGCATTTAGTCCAGATAATGATGATCTAAATGATAATTTCAATTTTGTAGTTGATAACGAAAGTAGTGTTGTAGTCGTGAATTTATTCCAAATTTTTGATCGTTTTGGAAATTTAGTTTATAATAACAATACGCCTGCTACCGGTTGGGATGGACGCTTCGATGGAAAATTATCCACTTCGGATGTTTATCTTTATAATGTTGAACTGTCCGTAGATGAATGTATTACACTGCCATTTCAAGGAGATGTTACGCTAATTCGTTAATGATGAAAGTATTGACTTTTGGTATTGCTAAAGATATTGTGGGTGGTCCTGAATTGGACCTGCCTTACTTGGAAGGTATGACGGTTTTAGCCTTAAAAAAAGCAGTGCTAAATACTTATCCGCAATTCGAAAAATTAAATTCTTTGGCGATTGCCGTGAATAGTGAATATGCAGACGATGACCTACAAATTATGCCAGAAGACGAAGTTGTATTAATTCCTCCTGTCAGTGGAGGGTAGAGACAAGGCATCTCTCTACCTATTAGACTAAAGTCTATGATACATGAGAATTGTCACAAAAAAAATATTTTGGACCTTAATAAGATTGATATCCAGTTGCTTGACACACCGTTGAGCGAAGAGACTTGCCAAAATTTTGTCTCTCATCCTAGTGCTGGAGGGATCGTACATTTTGTCGGTACCGTCCGTAATCAGACTCAAGGTAAGATAGTTACTAAGCTAGAGTTTGAAGCTTATGTCCCCATGGCGATTTCCGAAATGCGTAAAATTGCCGAACGAGCTGCTCAACAATGGCCTGTCCAAAAAATGGCCATCCACCACCGTGTTGGTACCTTAGCCATCGGAGAAATTGCTGTTATTATCAGTGTCGCTTGTCCCCACCGTAAAGCTGCTTTTGAAGCCTGTTCTTTCGCCATTGATACCTTAAAAGAAACGGTACCCATATGGAAAAAAGAATTTTTTGAAGATGGTGCAGTTTGGGTAGCGGCGCACCCTTAATCGCGAAAATATCAAGTAGAGGCAAGGCATGCCTTGTATCTACTAATTTTCAAATTTTAACTCCTCCAAATCCTCCGGCGAATTTACATTTGTCAGCACCCGTGTATCTGGTGCATCTATCAACGTTACTTCCGAATTGATCAATACCTTTCTTGGGCAAGAATATCCTTGGGTTAAAAAAGACAATAAGATTGGATAACTCCGAGGTTCCCAAATGGTAATCAAAGGCTCAGGAAATTCGTTATTTGGACTATTAAAAGCCGTAGCAACTTTGGAAGGGTTACGATGTTGAATTAAATAATCCAACGTGTCTTTATCTAAAAGAGGAAGATCACAGGCGACTACTAGCCAGGCCGTATTTGGATTTTCTCGGAAAGCAGAAGCGATAGCACCGAAAGGACCCAATCCTAAAAAATTATCAAAGATTAATGGCATCCCAAACAAATCTGGATCGGCAGACTGATCGGGTCGACAGGATAAAAATGTCTGTTTGCAGCATGTGGAAAGAAGATCAAAAGCATATTCTCTTTGTGGTTTTCCATGATAATTAATCTTTCCTTTGTCACGTCCCATTCGACGACTTTTGCCACCAGCTAGTACGAGGCCGTTTAAGATAGGAATACTTTTCTGTAAGGTATTTTTTAAAAAAGCAGCTATGTCGGAAATATTGTTAATTCCGTAAGTAGGAATGTTTTCTAAGTTTTGCTCTGCTAATGCCTCGCAAAGGTATGGTGGAATTTCGTTGATACCTTCCGTAAATAAAATCAAAACAACTTTGGTTAAACGGTCCAATTTTTTCTGTAAAGATTTTTCTTTTTTAGGATCAATAACAAGAATTTGTTGTTTGGCTAGGAAGTGATTTCCATTAACGAGTACCGCATCTTCTCCGTTAAAAATATTTCGATATTGAAAAGAATTTAATGTTCCGTTACGATCAAATCGATGGAAATCTATTTTGTCTGTGTATTGTTGAGAAGCGCCAGATCCAAATGGTGAAATATCTTTCTTTTCAATTTTATTTTCATTTGCGTGATCCGCGTCCACATATCCAATCTTAAATTCGGAAGATAAAGATTCAATGATTTGATTAGATAGTTTCTGAATATTGTTACAAGGCGTTCCAATGATCGCCCATTCTTGACGGTGGAAATTTCCGTAGTTAGGACGTGTTAGAGCGGTATGTTTTTGATGTTTTTTCATGGTCTAATTTTTTCGGCTCAAGGTTATAATAAGCCAACTTATTTTGAATGATCGAAATCACTTTTTCCACCTGTTTTTTTCAATAGTCTTATTTCTTTGATAAGAATGTTGTGCGACATGGCTTTACACATATCGTAGATAGTAAGTGCTGCCACGGAGGCACCCGTGAGCGCTTCCATTTCCACACCTGTTTTTGCGGTCAAGCTAGCGGTACAATAAATTAGAATTTCCTGATTTTTGTTCATCGAAATTTCCACCTTACAATTATCCAATCCAAGTGGATGACAGAGTGGAATGAGATCGCTGGTTTTTTTTGCAGCCATGATACCAGCGAGAATAGCGGTCTGAAATACTGGCCCTTTTTTTGTCTGAATTTCGCCTTCAGCTAACTGCGCTAAAATCGCTTCATTGACCACCACAACACTTTGTGCAGTTGCGGATCGTTTCGTTATTTTTTTTTCACCCACATTAACCATCGAGGGATTACCCTGATTGTCTAAATGGGTTAGTTTGTTACTCATTTTAATTGAAATTATATTGTTTTACTATCCACCGATGGTGGCCATTGATTCGCTTACAGCCTGGCCTCCTCGGCGATTTTTTTCTGCTTCAAAGCCATCTTTGGCCCGGTGACTAAGTGCGTTTAAAAATAAAGCACTAATTTCTGCGTCACTCGCCCCGGCTCGTAAAAAATCTCTTACGTTGAAGATGCCGTCATCGTAAAGACAGGTTTTTAAGAGTCCTGTGGGCGTAAGTCTGATCCGATTACAAGTACCGCAGAATGTACGACTGTAAGCAGCAATAATTCCGATGGTGCCGGAATGACCAGGTATCTTATAATTTGCTGAAGTTGAAAAAGCAGGATCAGGTATTTTTTCAAGATTTGGATAAACGGTTTTTATTTTATTTAAAATTTTCTGGTGATTCCAAAGGCTTAGGCCATGATCTGCTCCACTACCGTTGAAAGGCATTTCTTCAATAAAACGAACGCCCACCGGATGGTCTTTTGTTAGATTGATCATCGGAATAATATCATCCGTATTTTTACCATTCATGACGACGGTATTTATTTTAGTCGGAATCTTGTGTTTCAGTAAAGCATGAAAAGTATCCATTACGGCGGGTAAAACATCACGACGAGTAATATCAAAAAATCGTTCTTGATCCAAACTATCAATACTTAGATTGATAGATTTGATACCTATCTTTTTTAGTTCGGGAACCAGAGGAGCGGTAACGGTTCCATTGGTAGTTAAGTGAACATCTTGGATGCCAGGAATCTGACAAATAGTGGCTAGGAAATTCATCATACCCTTTCGTACAAAAGGCTCTCCTCCCGTAATCCTGATTTTTTCAATTCCTAATTTTGCCAACACGCTAATTAGTTGGACCATTTCTTCATAGGAAAGCAGCGCGGATTTTTCTACGTACTGAATTCCATTTTCAGGCATACAATAAAAGCATCGCAAGTTACAACGATCGGTTACTGCCAGTCGCAAATAGTTAATGACCCTTCCATGATTATCGTACAACATATTTTTATACACCACTTAAGTATAGGTGTTTAGGTAAAGTTACAATAAAATATAGAGTATCTTATAGCTAGTTATTCTAATTTTGAGTTCCTATTTTTTGTCACAAAAAAATCAAAAAAACTATATTGGAAATTTGGTTGTATTTAATTTAAAAGAGTTTACGAATTGTAAGTATTTGATATATTTTTTATTTGCCCGTCACTATTTACCTTTTCTAAAAACAATGATCTGGAGAAATGGCCTATAATTTGCCTTTTACTAAGCCTTAACATACCTCATCTCTCCCTTCCCCGCTCAACTTCCCAAAGTTTCCCCCCATATAAGCAGATTTTATACTTTCTATCAAAATAACCTTATTTGGAAAATTTTAACCTATGTATTTGAAGTTTAACAACAAAACCAACATTTTTCTTTTCCTTTTTCTTTTTTTCTGTACTTTTTTATCAGCTCAGTCTTTGGAATACGGAGATGCCACCACGGCGTCTATTAGTTCTGCTGGGGAAGTAGACACTTATACCTTTACAGGAAATACTGGAGATATCATCCGTATCAGAATGCGAGGTTCTTCACAAGGCGTTGATGGCTGTTTTAAGTTATTAAGTCCGACAGGCGCCTTATTAGCTGAAGAATGTGATGATGGAGGAATTGTTCAATTGATAGCCTACGAACTGTCTTCTACTGGTACTTATTCTATTGTTGCTCAAGATCATAATGATAATGATACGGGAGATTATGGATTATCTCTTGAACTTTTAAACGGTACGGACGGAGTAACGATGGTAAATTGTGGAGACGATATTATATCGAGCTTAGATAACTGGACAGAAGTAGACCTTTTTGGTTTAGAATGTGCTGCTGGAGATCAACTGATGATTCAGATGCGGAGTACTTTTTCCAACGTTGAATGTCGATTAGAGTTAATTGACCAAAATGGTAATACGATTGCTAGTGAAGTTACACAAACAGGATTGGCAATAATTAATGCATTTACGATTCCGACAGAAGGTCGTTATATAGTGGCCGCATACGATGGCAACGGAAATGATTTAGGCGAGTATGGTATCGCTTTTCAACTTTTAAATGAAGTAACTTGTGCCACACCTATTGAATGTGGTGCAACGATTAATAGTAGTTTTAATCAGGTAGCACAAATTGATGCTTATACGCTGAATTGCGTAGCAGGGGACCAATTGGTTATTAGAGCAACCGATTTGGGCACTTCTTTAGAACCCAATCTTATTCTTTGTGATGCCAGTGGAACAGATCTAGTAGCAACTATGGATTCTGAAACAGCAGAGATTAATTATAATATTCCAAGTTCAGGAGCCTACACGCTAGTTGTTCGAGATGATAAAGGAAATGATACTGGTGATTATTCTTTAGCATTGCAAGTAGTAAACAATGCAGGTTGTGCAACCTACTTAGATTGTGGTGATAATGCTTTTAGAACGACACTCGACGAAGAGCATGAAGTAGATGTTTATTCTTTTCGAGCAGAGCAAGGAGAGATAATCAATGTGCAGATGCGTGGATATCTCAATGGTATTGATGCTTTTCTTAAAATATATGATACGGCTGGTAATTTGCTCGCTTCGGATTATAGCAATGGCTCAATGGCCAAAATCAACGAATTAATAATTCCAGCAGAAGGTCTTTATACCGTGACAGCGGAAGATCGCAATGGTAACGACACAGGAGAATATGGTTTGTCTTTTCAAAGAGTACATTTGGATCTTTGTCCTACGAATCTAAGTTGCGATAACGGTACTTCTAATGGTATGATCGAATATTTTGCAGAAATGGATGTATACGAATTTACGGCGGAGGCAGGACAAATCATTACTTTTGAAATGGAAGAGATAGATGCGGTACTTGAACCAATGATTCGTTTTTATGCACCCGATGGTACCTTGCTAATAGAAGAACATAAATCTTTTCATGTTGATGTTACCGATTATGTTTTACCACAAACAGGGCGCTATATTCTAGTATGTTTGGATAAAAACGGAAATGATACTGGAGCATATACGCTGGACTTTAATCTCAATTTTGATAATGGTACTTCAGTCTGTTCTACCTGTAACGATGGCATTCAAAATGGCACTGAAACTGGAGTGGATTGTGGTGGTCCAGATTGTATAGAATGTTGTCCTGATGCTGGAACGACTTGCGACGATGGAGATGACAATACTTTCAATGACGTAGCAGATGGTAACTGTGGTTGTGCGGGTGAGATTTGCCCTACTTCCAATGTTCAATGTACGGTTTGTCCAGAAGATCTGGTGCTTAATTGCTCGGACCTTGCCTCAAATAGTTCGATGTCCTCTGATTTACCCATGCCTGCTAGTTTGCAAGGAGACGGAGGCTACGATATGACGATTCGGTTTTCAGAGAATATTGAAAATAGTGGAGTTTGTGATATTTATAGCGCTAAATTCGATAGTGGCTGTATCGGAATTATTACTGCATGTTTTGGTAATACCTTAAAATTAACACCTGATTTTTCAACCTGTCAAGGGCCATTACCAGTGCTACCCTTTACGATCACCTTCAATGATGAATTAAGTGTTTATTTTGATGAAAACGGTAATTCTTCAGCGGCATCTGGTAATAATGGAATGGCTGATAATGCACAGGTACAAGAATGGCTAACGGCTGGTCTTAATAGTGTGGTTTGTAATGTACAGGATTTTACCAACGATTTTGATCCTTCTACTTTTGATACGATATGCGATGATGTAAATTCAGCACAAGAAGTTAGTCAACTAGTTAATTTTAGATGGATAGACTTATGTGATAACGAAATTACTTGCCAAGCATTAATTACGGTTGTAAACAATAATGAACCACCTTGTCCAGACGCTGGAACCCCTTGTAACGACTTTAATCCAGGAACAGAAAATGATGCTGAGGATGGTAACTGTAATTGCATAGGAACCATTATTCCACCAGCACCTTCAGAATGTGATGTGCTTGATTTATCTCTGACTCAGCCTGTTTCTTACGGTGGTTCTCAGGATCAAGGAAATATTCAACTTATAGAAGATGACCATGGATTTTTGTTAAGTAATAATGCATGGAAAGCAATTCCATTTGAGTACACTATTACCCCAGATACCAAATTAGAATTTGAGTTTATGAGTAGTCAGGAAGCTGAGGTTCATGGAATTGGTTTTGAAAATAATTTATCTATATCCGGTAGCGCTAACTTTCTGTTTCAACTTTATGGAACACAAACCTATGGTCGTCAGGATTACAATGATTATGCAGTGGAAGGAATATATAAAAAATATATTATTCCGGTTGGTCAATTTTATACGGGCAATGCCAGATATATGACTTTTTTGATGGACGACGATGCTTTTCCTCGTGATGGTAATAGCCTTTTTAGAAATATAAAAGTATATGAAGGCACTTGTGCGGACGAAACAACCGTAGCTGGTTGTGGTACTGGTAGTATTTCTCGTGATGTTTGGTTGAATATTCCAGGGTATGATTTGAATAGTATTCCTTGGAATTCAACGGCTGATATTTCGGATGAGATGACTAAGTTTGAAGTACCCATTGATCTTTACGATCACTACGGAACTCGAATGCGAGGTTATATTTGCCCACCACAATCTGGAAATTATACCTTCTGGATTTCTAGTGATGATCAAGGAGAGCTTTGGTTAAGTACCGATGCTAGCCCTGATAATGTCCAATTGATTGCAGAAGTAGAGGGTTGGACTTATCCGCAAGTTTGGGATAAATATTCGGGACAGCAATCAGTAGAGATCTATCTTGAAGCTGGTCAACAATATTATGTGGAAGCTTTCCAAAAAGAACACGAAGGTTTAGATAATTTGGCCGTAGGTTGGCAATGGCCCAATGGAACCATGGAACGTCCGATTCAGGGGGCACATTTGTCGCCGTTCACGGGAGCGACCACACAAAGTGTAGATGATGATCCGACTGGAAATATTAATAATGGTTACACAGCTCCGACAACTAATTCGGTCAATAATAATACTGGTATTGGGGAGATAACTGTCTATCCAAATCCAGCAACGGATGCTATTAATGTGGATTTAGCGGACTTTGTAGGACAGGATGTTTCTTTACAAATCACCAATAGTTTTGGTCAGCCAATCTATCAGCAATCGTTCAATGGATTGAATCAATCCGTATTGAATATAGACATGAGTAATCCCACTGTTCTCAATGGAATTTATAACGTTCTAGTAACAGGAGAAGATGGGGGCAGTGTCACGCAATCCTTTGTAATAATTAGATAGAATTTTATTTTTAATATAATTCAAAAATCTTCGACGGATTAATTTTCGTCGAAGATTTTTTTTATCTTTCCATCAGGGGAATGAGTTAATAATAATTTTATGTTTTTGGCTTGACCTTTTTGCTTCACTAGTAACAAAAAATGCTAACCCAAAATTCTTAATTTATCAATAGCTCATTCCATGGAAATAAAAACGCTTTTTTCAGTCATGCCTCAGGTTGGAACCGTTACTTGGCTTGGAGTTCGTAGTCAAAAAAAATCGGTTTTAGAAACACCTGCTGAAGTTTTGGCAATTGCAGGAAAAGGCCTCGTTGGAGATCATTATTCTGGCAAATCTGGAAAAAGATCTGTTACTTTAATTCATCAAGGACATCTAAATACTGTTAGTGATATTTTAGGTAAAACGGTTGACCCTCAGGATACTCGTCGAAATATCGTCGTAGAGGGTATTAATTTACTAGCACTATCCGATCAGGAATTTTGCCTTGGAGAAGAGGTGATTTTAAAGGGAACGGGACATTGCCATCCTTGCTCACGTATGGAAACCAACTTAGGCCCCGGAGGATATAACGCTATGCGAGGACATGGAGGATTGACAGCTCGAATTTTACGCGGAGGGACTATTCGAATAGGAGATAAAATAAAATTATTAATACCAGCCAATACTGAATAAAAATCAGTCTTTTGGCATTCAACGTCTAAAGGGCTGCTAATCTGCGTTATAATTTCGTTAAAAGCCCTGCTTACCATCTTTAAAGAAAACATTTTTCCCGAAAATTGGTATATTATCATTAGAATACCCGACAATCTGTCTGTTGTAGGTAATAATTGGAAAATAATCCATTGATTTGCCAATATATGCAACCTAAATATTCGTTAATAGTCTGTTCTAGTAAACATTTGGTGCTTTAATTGTACTAAAAAGTACTCGAACATCTTTAATAATGACACGCACTTAGTAACTATATAGGAACTACTCCTTGTAAAAAAATAAAACTCATGAAATTTAAAGGTTCATTTTTCTTTTCGCTAATGGCTATTTTAGGAATGGCGATACTCGTAGGTTTCTACGCTCCTCCGGTTGATAATACTGAAAAAGAGGCTATGCTGATGCACCGGATGATAGGTGGACTCAATCAGCTACATTATCAACCTGTAGAGGTTAATGATAAATTTTCCAAAAGAGTGTTCAAAGATTACTTGGACCGAATTGATGGTGGACGCCGTTGGTTGACTCAAGAACAGTTGTCTACCTTAGCTCCTTTTGAAACGTTGCTCGATGACGAAGCTGCTGCCGGATCTTATCAGTTTTTTGATAAGTCTTTAGCAATGCTAGACAAAGGGATTGCAAAAGCGAGAACTTATTATCCAGAAATATTGGCCAAACCTTTTGATTTTACCAAATCAGAATCGTTGGAACTGGACTTTGAGAAAAAAGAATTCGCTAAAAATGATATGGAACTCAAGGAATATTGGGTGAAGTCACTCAAATATGATGTGATGACCAAACTAGCAGGTAAGCTAAGAGGTCAGAAAGATGGCGACGAAAAGCTGGTCGGAAAAACCGAAGCAGAATTGGAAGCAGATGTGAGAAAGGCGGTCTTGAAAAATTATAATGACCTTTTTAAAAGAATTGATAAGCTGAAGCGGTCTGACCGGTTAAGTGACTATCTAAATTCAATTGCTAATCTATATGATCCGCACACGATTTATTTCGAACCTAAAGCCAAAGAAGATTTTGATATTAGAATGTCTGGTACTTTAGAAGGTATCGGTGCTCAACTAAGAGGTGAAGACGATTATACGAAAGTAATTCGTATCATTCCAGGTGGTCCTGCTTGGAAGCAAAAAGACTTGCAAGCTAATGATCTGATCATGAAAGTGCGTCAGGATGGAGAAGAGGAAGTACTCGACGTAAACGGTATGAGACTGGATGATGTCGTACAACATATTCGTGGTAAAAAAGGAACGAAAGTTATTCTAACCGTTAAAAAAGAAAACGGAGAGATCAAAGAAATCCCCATCGTAAGAGATGTAGTTGTTTATGAGGAGAGTTATGCCAAATCAGTGATCTTAGATTATCCTGGTAAAATGGAAAATGTTGGATATATCAAATTACCTCAATTCTACGCTGACTTTAATCGTCGCGGTGGTCGTAGTTCAGCTACAGATATTGGTAAAGAATTAGAAAAATTAAAAGCTCAAAATGTCAATGGAGTTATCCTTGATCTAAGAAATAATGGAGGTGGATCTTTACGAGATGTACAACGTATGACCGGCTACTTCATCGAAGAAGGACCAATTGTACAAGTTAAATCTCGGGGCCGTGCTCCAGAAATTTTAGAAGACAGTGATTCTCGAGTACAGTATGATGGACCACTAATTGTGATGGTTAATTCTTTCAGTGCTTCTGCCTCTGAAATTTTAGCTGCCGCTTTACAAGATTACGGAAGAGCAATCATCGTAGGAAGTAAATCTACTTTTGGAAAAGGAACAGTACAAAGATTTTTTGACTTAGATCGTGGCTTACCGAGTGGTTCTGATATTACGCCATTAGGTGAAGTAAAACTAACGATTCAAAAATTCTATCGAGTTAATGGTGGTTCTACTCAACTCAAAGGAGTGGTGCCAGATATTATCATTCCGGACCGTTACCACTTTATTGATGTAGGAGAGCGGGAGCATGATAATGCAATGCCTTGGACCGAAATCAAACCGGTGGAATATAGTCAAAACGTGACGAGCCTTGATAATTTGACGGCTATTAAAAGAGCGAGCCATGCTCGTGTTTCAAAGAACGAAATCTTTAACGCAGTATTGGAAAATGCTAAGCGTCTAAAGGAACAGAGCGACGATACGAACTATACCCTTAAGCTTTCTGAATTTCAGGCAGATCAAGCCGAAAGAAAAGAAGCAGGTGATAAGTTCGCAGAATTGTTCAAGCCTATCGACGGCCTTTCTGTGAAGAACTTAGCAGTCGATATGGAAAGTATCAATATGGATACCACTAAGATGGCCAGCAACCAAGAATGGATGGAAAATATCAAAGAAGATGCTTACCTCGAAGAAGTATTGCACATCATGCGAGATATGACCGTAACGGATGGTAGCCGCGCCGTCGCGCCAGCTAGTCCACGCCGTAATAAAAACTAATAGATCGGTTTAGACTGTTTCTAAAAAATGCGTTTCTCGGAAAGGGAAACGCATTTTTTTATTTTTATTCCCAATTGATAAAGAAATCTAGGATCAAATTCTTGTAATTAATTTTTCATGCGAATCAGTAGTTAAAAATAGTTGGAGTTGATAAAATGCTATTTGCTTCCCTCGACCGCAATTAAAGAGGGCAAGAAGCAAAATCACTCATATTCTTGAGGTTTATTCAGGAGAAATATTATCCAATTTTTAAACCCTGATTTGCATTCTTCATTAATAATCAACAAAACCAGAAATAATCTTTTCCTCGTTGCTTATTTTTTTTGGATAAAAAATCTT
>CAZYAC010000082.1:0-15431 GCA_964645475.1 uncultured Saprospiraceae bacterium
ATCGTTCGTGGAGAAATCCAACGTAGAAGATTTAAAATAGAACCTGCTTTATCATTCGTACCTGATGCTCTGGCACCACCGAAAGGCTGCTGTCCCACGACTGCTCCAGTAGGTTTATCATTGATATAAAAATTACCAGCGGCATGCTTAAGAATTTTATTGGCCAATAAAACTGCTGCCCGATCATCAGAAAAGATAGATCCAGTTAAAGCATACGGAGAAGTTTGATCTACCTTCTTCAAAATAGCTTCGTACTTTTTAGGATCATAAACATGGATCGTTAAAACGGGTCCAAAGATTTCTTCACACATTGTTTTATAATCCGCTTTCTTAGCAAGAATAACTGTAGGTTCAACAAAGTATCCTTCGCTTTTCGAATAACTTCCCCCCATTATAATTTCTGCATCCTTAGATTTTTTTGCTCCAGCAATATAGCCAGTGATCTTATCATAGGCACGCTCATCAATCACTGCATTGACAAAATTGGTAAAATCTTCAACGGTTCCCATCTTAATATCCGCAAGATCCGCTTTCATATATTTTTGTACATCCTTCCAAAGATTTTTAGGAATATAAGCACGGGAGGCTGCTGAACATTTTTGACCTTGATACTCAAATGCGCCTCTTATAAGGGCAGTCGATACCACTTTGGCATTGGCAGATTCATGGGCTACTACAAAATCCTTTCCTCCAGTTTCACCTACAATTCGTGGGTAACTGCGGTAGTTCGGTAGGTTATCCCCAATCGTTTGCCACAGTTTATTAAATACCCCTGTTGATCCAGTATAATGTAATCCAGCAAAATCGCGATGACTAAAAATCATATCTCCAGCTACGGGTCCATCCACAAAAATCAAATTAATTACCCCATCTGGTAATCCAGCGGCTTCGAAAAGATCCATGATTACATGAGCTGAATAAATTTGCGTTTCGGCCGGTTTCCATACCACGGTATTGCCAAGCATGGCAGGTGCGGCTGGAAGGTTGGCAGCAATCGAAGTAAAATTAAATGGCGTGATGGCAAAAATAAATCCTTCCAAAGGTCGGTGCTCCAAACGGTTCCAGATGCCAGGAACACTTTCTGGTTGCTGCGCATAAATTTCTGTCATGTATTGCACATTATACCGGAAAAAATCACAAAGTTCGGCCACTGCATCAATCTCGGATTGGAAGGCATTTTTGGACTGTCCAAGCATCGTAGCTGCATTCATTCGAGCTCGAAAGGGTCCACTTAAAAGATCAGCGGCTCTTAAAAATATCGCTGCTCGATCTTGCCAAGGCATGGCTTCCCAAGCTGGTTTTGCCTTCAGCGCAGCATCGATGGCTCGCTTTACATGTGAAGAATCTCCCTTGGAAAAATGACCTAAAACATGCTTGTGTTCATGCGGAGGATTAATTTCCACTTTAGTTTTGGTAGAAATGTTCTTTCCCCCGATTCGCATGGGAATATTAATAGGCTTGGCCTTTAGCGCAGCAAGGGCCTTTTTCAATTCTTTTTTTTCTTGTGAACCTGGACCGTAAGGAAGAACCGGCTCATTCATAGCTATAGGAACTTCAAAAAATGCATTGGACATATTTGGTGTATTTTGATATTATTATTTTAATGGCGCAAAGCTAAGAAATTATTCCTTGTAAATATCGAATATTTCTTAAGATTGAAACTCTCTGACAATGTTGTCTTTTTTAGGAAGGTAGTTTTACTGCTTTCGGTAAAAAGCTTGATGCATCCCCATTGCCTTTTATTATTTCTCGCACGATGGTCGAACTAATGTGAGAAAATGCAGGCTGACTAATGAGAAAGATGGTTTCCAAACCCTCCCCTACAATTTGGTTAAGCTGAGAGATCGTTTTTTCATAATCAAAATCAGAAGAATTTCGTAATCCTCTCAATAAAAATTTAGCGTGGACACGACTACAGTAATGAGCCGTCAAGCCTTCAAAACTATCTACGCGAACACTGGGTTGATCAGAAAAACAGGCATTTAGCCATTCCATCCTTTGCTCCAAAGGAAATAAATATTTCTTTTGTGAATTAACGCCGACGGCCACAATAATCTCATCGAAAAAAGGTAAGGCTCTCGTAACTAGATCAACGTGTCCTACCGTAATCGGATCAAATGATCCAGGAAAAACGGCTATTTTTTTTGTGGCCATATATGAATATTGAATTTGGTATGTTTAAGATGCTTAGGCTAAATGCTTTTAAGAACGGCTTTTCGAGCTTCTTCCAATTGATTTATTTCATAATTAATTTTTGGAACCGTTCCATTTAGTGTAGATAGCAAACGCTGAACTTTATCTTTTACACTTACTACACCAGTACGCGTGTTTTGGATTTTTTGTTGTACAATCCAATCTGTGATCAGATTGTCAAAAAAGATATCGGTAAAGGAAGAAAAGCTTGGTATCCGTACTGTTAGACCAAAATTTTCCGGTCCGTAAATATCGCGAAGTTCTTTTTCAAATTGAGTTAGCGATATTTTTGCTTTATAAGCCAAGTCTTTCGCCATATCAATCTGTCGGTGTTTCATGTGACTCGTCATTTGTCCTCTTCTTCCAGCCATGTCCCACTGTCCCCAATTGACCGCTTGATTTAACTTAATGACTACCTGTTCGAGTAAGTGATTGGCGCTTCTACCCACCCCCATAGCTTCTTCGATTTCGAACAACATTTTTTGCCGTTCGTGCATTTGTTGGTCAATGGTATTTATTTTAGCAGCCAATTGTGGATTGGAGGCAATAATTTCTTTTTCTCGTAATTTTAATAATTCCTTGTAACGGCGGTCTGTCTTGGGCAATTCTTTGATCTTTCCTTCTAAAATATTGCGTTCATATTCTAATAGTTCAATTGATTTGCGAACTTCATCATAACGCAGATTTGCTTCCAGGTACTCTTGTCGTTCTTTTTCAAGTTGTTCTTCTTTGCTACCCAAAACTTTGTAGAAGAGTGATTTAACACCGGTCTTTTTCAAAGTCTCAATATCTTCCGATTCTTTGTCTACCTGTTTGACCAAATAGGTAATCTTACCTTGTAATTGGGTAATCTCACGATTAAGGTCTTCAAGGCGGTTCCCAACTTTTTTGAGGCTCTCCAATTTATTGGTTACCTCTGATAGTTCCGTTCGCGTATCCATCTATTTGTTTTTTTTGCAATAAACAAAAAATCCCGAAAAAAGACCTGCTTCTTTCGGGATTTATGTACCAGATATATGCTTTAGCTCTGGAAAGGCTTATTATTTACTTATCAGCAAAGTAAGAAGATTCCAGTTTTTCACCAGCATTCAATTGCTCAATTCTCTTTTTGAAAACAGCAGACATTTCGAAATCATCCTTTCTTGCGTAGATTTCTTTTAATGCTAAAAGTGTATTCATATCACTAGGATTAAGCTTTTCTGCTTTTTTGAAATAAGGTAGGGCATTTTCAAATTCTTTTAGAATATTTCCACGCATTTCTGTTTCCTTAGCCATGGCAGCTTTAGAATAATCTCCTTTTTCTTCCAAAGCAATCAATTCTGTCAACATAGAAGCCGCACGATTGTAGTACAAAGCACCAATAGAATAAACGGCACTAGAATTATCTGCTTCGATTCCTAATGTTTCGTTATAGTAATTTTTTGCTTTTTCAAAATACTCTTTTGATTTTTCTTTATTGCCAGCTTTCAGTTCACGCTGTGTAAGATTGTCATAAGTACTTCCTAAAGCTAAATAGAAAGAAGTATTGCTTGGATCCAACTCAATTGCTTTTTCCAATTTTCCAACTAACTCATCCAATTTATTATTAGACATGTAGTAGTTAATTTCAGCAATTAATAATGCTTCACTATCTGGATATTTCTCACGACCTTCAGCCAGTACCTTCAAAGCTTTTTCTTGATCTTCTTCTGCGTAAATTTTATACATATTTTCGTAAACACCCGCATCGTCAAATTTTTCTTCGTATAATCTTTCAATAATTGGGCGAGCTTCTGCTTTCATATCAGCAGCGTTAGCAGTTAATGCTGCATACAATAAATTATCATTGTATTCTTTGTCCGTTGAAAAAACATCAGATTTTTGTCCTTTCTCTTTCAAATAATCAAATCCGTTAGAAAGGTTAAAGAAGTTGTGGTAAGAGTTGGCGTAGTCTTGCTGCTGGAAAGCAACAGACCCCATGTTTCGCATACCTTGAACTGCATTTTTCATTCCCTCCATGGCATCTTTTTTCGCGTATTTTTTAGATGCTTTTTCATACAACATTTTATAAGCATCGAAAGATTTAATAGACGCTTTCATATCTGTAATCTTAAAGGAAGGATCCAGTTGGTATCTCGTAACAGACTGAGTAGCTAATTCGCTATAAACGTCACCACGCAGTTTGAATAATTTAGAGGCTTTTTTCTCGTCTAGGGCATCTACTCCCTTGATAGCCATATCTAGTTTATCGGCTGCAGTGGCTAATAAGTCCATTTTTTCATCTCCACCCGCAGTGGCGTAGCTTTTCCAAGTTTTATTGGCTTCTTTAAAGATGGCTTCGGCATCTTGTGCAAATACACTACTTACCACTAAAACGAATGCGCAGAGGCTTAATAGGAATTTTTTCATCGTTAATTTATTTAATTTAATTTGTACCATAATGCATGGCGTTCAGAAATTTGTGAAAATTTGTTAGCACACCGTAAAGGAATTTATTTTACAGTGTACCATACAAAGATAAAGATTTGTTCACAATTAGGACGGGTTTAGCCTCTAATTGACTGTTTCCGTACTGTTAAATTAGCCTTTTTCTTTGTTAACAATCGTTAAAATTCTATTCCTCTTCACCTTCTCTAGCTGCTTTTTTCTCTGCTTCGGGAGAATTTTCGTTCACGATGGCACCTTCTTCTTCTGATTTTTCATTCTCCTCACTATAAGGAATCACCGCAATATCAGCAATAGAATCTTTCTCATCCAACCGAATTAATTTTACTCCTTGGGTAGCTCGACCCATGACACGCATATCGCTCACCATCATTCTGATCACAATACCCGAACGGTTACTGATCACAAGATCATCATTTTCCATGACCGCTTTAATGGCAATTAATAAACCAGTCTTATCCGTAATATTCATCGTTTTTACCCCTTTACCACCACGGTTAGTCTGGCGGTAATCTTCCAGCGAAGATCGTTTACCCATTCCTCTTTCGCTCAATACCAAGATACCAACTGATTCGTCGTTAGGATCTACACTGATCATTCCGACCACCTCATCATTCTCAATTTTATCAGAAAGTGTGACTCCTCGAACACCAGCTGCACTTCGACCCATTGGTCTTACTTTCGATTCTGGGAAACGGATCGCTCGTCCGCTACGCTTAGCCATTAAAATATCGTTTTGTCCATTAGTTAATTTAGCTTCCAGCAATTGATCTCCTTCTCGGATGGTAATCGCATTAATACCATTGGTACGAGGACGACTAAAAGCTTCTACAAGCGTTTTCTTAATCACCCCTTTCTTCGTACAGAAGATGATAAAGTTATTCTTGCAGTATTCTTCATCTGTAAGATTTTCAATTTTAATGTAGGCTTTCACTTTATCATCCTTTGGCAGGTTGATGATATTTTGAATAACTCGACCACTTGACGTCTTACTCGCCTCTGGAATTTCGTAAACCCGTAACCAATGACAACGTCCTTGTTCCGTAAAGAGCAGAAGATAATTGTGGGTAGTTGCTACAAAAATGTGTTCGATAAAATCGGTATCTCTCGTCTTGCTTCCTTTCGATCCACGACCACCACGACCTTGAATTCGGTATTCGGATGCCTTCGTTCTTTTGATGTATCCCAATTGCGAGATGGTAATGATTACTTCCTCATCAGCAATCATATCCTCTACACTAATTTCACCATCTGCAAAACTAATCTCAGTACGACGTTCATCACCAAACCTTTCCATGATTTCTCCTAGCTCATCCTTGATGATATTCCGTTGCATTCCCTCACTTCCAAGAATGGCCTGATAGTGTGCAATTTTCTTTTGTAATTCATCATATTCTTCGCGTACTTTATCTCTTTCTAGACCGGTTAGCTTTTGTAACCGCATTTCCAGAATCGCCTTAGCCTGTATCTCAGATAAATCAAATTTCTCCATCAAACCATTTCTGGCAATTTCCACGGTTTTGGAAGCTCGGATCAACGCGATTACCTCATCCAAATGGTCCAGTGCAATAAGCAAACCCTCCAGAATATGCGCTCGTTCTTCTGCTTTTTTCAGATCGTATTGGGTTCGTCGAACGATTACTTGTAGTCTAAATTTTACATATTCTTCCAGAATCTGCTTTAGGTTGAGCAATTCAGGGCGACCATTTACCAAAGCAATGTTATTAACTCCATAAGAAGATTGCAGCGGCGTATATTTATAAAGTTTACTTAATATCACGTTGGCCATCGCATCTCGTTTGATCTCCACCACCACCCGCAATCCATTACGATCTGATTCGTCTCGAAGTGCACTGATTCCTTCAATTTTCTTTGCGTTGACTAAATCCGCCATTTTAACGATCATCTGAGCCTTATTTACTTGATAAGGAATTTCAGAGATAACGATCGTTTCTTTTCCAGAAGAAGAGACTTCTATATCCACTTTACCACGCAATACTACTCGACCACGGCCAGTCAAAAAGGCTTCTTTAACACCAGATGTACCATAGATGATCCCGCCAGTAGGAAAATCAGGTGCCTTAATGTATTCCATTAAGTCCTCTATCGTAATCTCTGGATTATCAATAAGTGCAATAGTACCATTGATTACTTCTGTGAGGTTGTGTGGCAGCATATTGGTCGCCATTCCAACCGCAATACCTGATGCACCATTAATCAACAAATTGGGAAGCTTGGTAGGCAAAACCGTAGGCTCTTTTAGCGTATCATCGAAGTTGTATCTAAAGTCAACGGTATCCTTATTGATATCTGCAAGAATCTCGTCAGTAATCCGTTCCATTCGGGCCTCTGTGTATCGCATAGCAGCAGGGCTATCTCCGTCCATAGAACCAAAGTTACCTTGTCCATCTACGAGCGGATAACGAAGGGACCAGTCCTGAGCCATTCGCACCATCGAATCATAAACAGATTGGTCACCGTGTGGGTGATATTTACCAAGTACTTCCCCGACAATACGAGCAGATTTTTTGTGTGATTTATTATAAGCCAGTCCAAGCTCGGACATTCCATATAAAACCCTACGATGAACAGGTTTTAATCCATCCCGAACGTCAGGTAATGCTCTGGAAACGATCACCGACATCGAATAATCGATATAGGCTGATTTCATTTCATCCTCAATATTGATAGGAATAATTCTTTCAGAAGCCATTTAACAGTTTTTTAAATAAAAATTAATACACTAAAATACAGATAATCAGTGCATTGGCATTTCATAGTTAAAGAGGAAAATTAATCACATTTTCTTAGAATAAAAAAGGCAATTTCCTCCTAAAAAGAAGACGGGCAAAAATACGAAATTTAAGTGGTTTAAACCAATTTAAAGACAGGTAAAAGGCCTATGCCTTAGAGCCTAAATACCTGAAACCTTATACGGCCTCTTTTGGCATTATACTTCCTTGCTCATCGGTCAGGTAGCTAACGCTATCTTCCCTTTTCGCGCGTCGTCTAATATCAAAATAGTCGCGTCTAAAATTTTCATTTACTTAGGCCCCAAGGCAAAGAAATTCGGAAAAAAAGGCAAAAAAAAACGCGTGCTTTACCAACCGCCATTTTTGGAAAAATCCATAGTGGTTACGGTAGTAAAACACACGCGTTGATCCGAGTAAAAGATCGGTTTAAGTTGTTACTCAATCTTAAAAACCAAGTAATAAATTTACTTGGTTCTTAATGTTCTCTTTATTATTGTTTCATAGCGACGCGGTATTCACCAGCATCGTGTGCATTGGCAACCCAATAGTTGTAATCTCTTACCATTCTATCGAGGTTTTTGTACAAAAAGTCCTTGCGGCCAATACGGTTGCTCATCGCAGTATAATCTTTAAAAAGGGTTTTAGAAACCTTTTTGAAATCATCCTTTTCGATTTTATTAAGTTTACCGTTTTGATCTTTCAAATAGTAAACATAACGAAAAGGTTGTTTAGGATTATTGCGAACTTCAATGTAGTAGCAATATAGCGATATTGCTCCTTCTGATTCACGTTGCATGAATACATCCTTTGAGGCAAAAGGCTTCGGTGGATAATCTGCCTTAGCAGATTCGTAATGTACCCATTCTGTATCCCCTAAGCCTAAATCATCTTCAATCTCGGCTTCGTAACCGTAGCCTTTGATGTCTTTAGGTTTGTAGGATTTTTTTTGCCCTGATCGGCTAATAAAGGTGATTTTTAGCTCATTGCCCGTAATGGACCCAGGAACAATTTTACCTTCGACTTTTTTACCATTCTTATTCAGAATGTAGCCAGGTACTTTAACGTCCTTTTTAAAAGCTACTCCCTCCTGACTTAGTTGCTCCTCTGGCTCTGGGCTAGTAAAAGCCGTTACCAAAAAGACCAATAGGCCTAGGGATAAAAAATTTCTCATGGTCATAAATAAAAGTTTAAAATGTTATAGAAAATGTGTGTTATTAAATCTCAGTCTGGGGAAGAGGACGAGGGGAATAAAAGGGAAAAGGAAGACTTAATTGGATTGCTTAGAAAGAAAGCAGGGAACAAGGGAAAGTTGGGTGGGTATTTTTTGTAAAACTATACTTGCAAATTCAATACCGAAAAAAGAAGTGAAACCTGCCAGGGTTTTATCTGCGTCCTAGTTGTTTTTGTTTTAAAAATAATAAATCGGCAATGCTAACAGATTTCAACTTCGATCCAGTTAATTATGAGATGACCTCAGTCGCTTTACATTACAAAAGTAAGGACCGCGGTAATTTATTAACTATTAGTTTTTATCAATTTTGTGACAGGCTTTTGTTTGTCGATAGCTACTTATTCCTTGGTTTTTAAAAAATAAATGAGGCGATTTTTTAAATTTATGTGACAATTTTCTGAAGGAACATAACGCAACCATGACCAACTTAATCGGCCAGATTCTGTTGAATAATCGAAATAAATCAGGTTAGATCCTATTAATTTACCTAATGACTCCAAAAGTTAATAAATTTGCACAAATTTTGAATATGAATAAGGTAGTAAAGCCCGTACAAGACGATCAGACTGGAAAGAAGGAACAGGTATCAAAAATGTTTGACAGCATTGCTCCATACTACGATTTTTTAAATCGCTTTCTATCTTTGGGAATTGATACCATCTGGAGAAAACAAATGATTGATCGGTTAAAACCTTTTGATCCCAAACGCATTCTAGATGTCGCCACCGGCACAGCAGATGTAGCGATTGAAATGACCAAACGTCTTAATGCAGAAAAAATTACGGGTTTAGATATCTCAGCGGAAATGTTGGAAGTTGGAGATAAAAAAATTAATAAAAAAGAACTGACCCATATAATTGATTTACAACAGGGAGATTCAGAGAATCTGCCGTTTGAAGACAATACCTTTGATGCGATTACCGTTGCATTTGGAGTCAGGAATTTTGAGAATTTGGAAAAGGGCATGCAGGAGATGCACCGAGTTCTCAAACCCAAAGGACAATTAGTGGTGCTAGAATTTTCAAGACCCACTGCTTTTCCTTTTAAGCAAGCTTTTAATGGCTATTTTAAATATATTCTGCCGCAAATTGGCAAAGTAACTTCAAAAGATCCCAACGCCTACCGCTATCTTTACGAATCGGTACAGGTTTTTCCGGATGGGGCCGATTTTTTAGAGGTTATGGATAAAACCGGTTATAATTCTAATCAATGCAAAAGACTCAGTTTAGGAATCTGTTCAATTTATCAGGGTACAAAATAATCTTCTTCCTTTCAGTTTTGTTTATAGCGAATACTGCTTCTGCACAAAGAGCAAAGGGTAATTATAATTTTCTGGACTTCCAGCAAAAGCCTTATTATTTTGGAATCACCTTGGCCTATAATACTTCCGATCTGCGTCTTTTTCGCTCTAGTGAATTTTTGAATAGTGATAGTATTTCTACTGCCAGCTCCGTAACCGGTCCTGGTTTTAATCTAGGAATCGTTAGTAATCTAAAGATTGGGGACTATTTTGATTTTCGTTTTCTCCCTACCCTTTCTTTTGCAGAGAGAAATATCGAATATGCCAATCCACGTGGTGGTCGAATACCCTCCCAGAAATTAGAATCTGTTTTCGTGGAGTTGCCTTTTCAAATCCGGTATAAATCTCAACCTTATAATGATATCCGATTGTTTATCATTGGTGGTGTCAAATATAGTTTTGACGTAGCAAGTGACTCTAGGACGCGACAGGCCGACGAATTGGTTAAAATCTCTCCTACTGATTTTGCGTTCGAATATGGAGCAGGTATCCAGTTCTTCTTTCCTTACTTTATTTTCTCACCAGAGCTAAAAGTTTCTCATGGATTAAGTAATGTGCTCATCTTTGATGAAGACTTAGAACGTTCACGTGTAATTGAAAAGATTTTGAGTCGTGCCTTTACGATCTCCTTGCACTTTGAGGGATAACTGACTGATCCCGACTGAAAGGAGGGCAACGTGCGACAGCACGTTGAAGGAAGGCACCGCGAAATCGACGAAGGAGATTCATGAGCGAATCGAACTAAAGCGGACGGGATGGCTTACCTAATGATTAGTGGATTTATGGATGGATACTTCAAATAAACTGAGACGAACTAGCTCTACTCTATTATTCTCATAAAACCCTTATTCCTCCGAATAAAAAAGGGAACCACCGAAAAAAGGGGAGGTTGCGCGTGGTGTTTTTCAATAAAGATCTATTCTTATTTTTTCTATAGAGACAAAACAAGCCTTGTCTCTACAATGCCTCCGTTGGCATTTTACGATCTACTCGTCTAATAAAACCTCGAATTACCTTTCCATTTCCTCCTACTTCGAAAAACTCAGAAGCTCCATCTGCAATCATATTTTGCATGATTTGAGTCCAGAGAACAGGAGACGTTAATTGTTCAATCAAATTGGCTTTAATCAATTCAGGGTCTGTGACTGGATATGCACTGACGTTTTGATAAATTGGACAATGAGGTGCAGAAAAAGTGGTAGCTTCGATAGCTATTTGTAAAGAATTTTGTGCTGGCTTCATCAAAGGAGAGTGGAAAGCCCCACCAACATTGAGGATAATGGTTCGTTTAGCACCCGCCTCTTTTAATGCTGCTACTGCTTTATCGATTCCAGGTAACGAACCGGAAATGACTAGTTGACCAGGACAGTTATAATTGGCTGGAACCACTTCTGGTTTAATGGTAGCACAAATTTTTTCAACTACTTGGTCTTCCATTCCCACGATCGCTGCCATGGTTCCGGGATTGGCTTCACAGGCAGCCTGCATGGCTTCAGCACGTTTTTGAACTAGCAAGAGTCCATCTTTCCAATCGAGGGCACCAGCGGCAACTAAAGCTGAAAATTCTCCCAAAGAATGACCAGCGACCATTTGAGGTCGAGCCTCTTCTGTCGCTAGTAAATTTTTAACGACAGAATGCAGATATACTGCTGGTTGGGTTAACTTTGTTTCTTTTAAATCATCTTCACTTCCATTAAACATAACATCGGAAAGTCGATAACCGAGCAGGTCATTGGCCGCTTCAAAAATCTTTTTAGCGGCAGAAGAAGATTCGTAAATATCTTTGCCCATACCAGGAAATTGGGCGGCTTGTCCAGGGAAGACATAAGCTATCATAGTATGTTTTTTTTACGTTTTTTAAATAACTCAGGGTCAATCAAATTATTTTCATTTTTTGCATTGCCACTTGCCTTAGGCAGTTGGTCATATGTTGTAGGTATTTAGACGACTTTATTCTAAAATAATTAGTATGCTTCCAAATGATCCCTGCCTTTGCCGGCTGGCAGGGATCATTTGGCTTCTTTACAAAAAATTTCAGCATAAAGTCTAGTATTCCTACTCCGGATTCGCATTACTTACCATTAATGCAAATGAGAACCAATTAACTTTAGAAACTCATTTCGGGTTTCGATTTTTTCAAATTGTCCCGTGAAGGCAGAGGTCGTCGTGACAGAATTTTGTTTTTGAACCCCTCGCATCATCATACATAGATGAGATGCTTCAATGACCACGGCCACTCCCAGCGGCTTAAGTGTAGAATCAATCGCATCTAATATTTGATCTGTCAATCGCTCTTGTACCTGTAGGCGGCGGGCAAATACATCCACTACTCTAGGAATTTTGCTCAGACCGACGATGTATCCATCAGGAATATAGGCCACGTGTGCTTTCCCATAGAATGGCAGCAGATGGTGTTCACACAGCGAATAAAGTTCGATATCTTTGATGATGACCATTTTATTATAGTCTTCTTTAAACATGGCAGAACGCAAAATTTCTTTTGCATCCATATTATAACCTTGATTAAGGAACTGCATGGCTTTGGCAGCACGTTCAGGTGTTTTTAGCAATCCTTCTCTTTTGGGATCTTCTCCAATCTGAGTGATTACTTTTTTATAAGCCTTCTTTAATTCGGTAGTGGTCTTAGAGTGGTAGTTTTCTTTTTTTTCGTATCCCATTAGTTTCAATTATCAATTATACAGTATGCGCCCTCTCTATTTCTGAGAGCAGGAGTGAATATTAGTTAT
Source organism: uncultured Saprospiraceae bacterium (assembly GCA_964645475.1). GTDB lineage: Bacteria > Bacteroidota > Bacteroidia > Chitinophagales > Saprospiraceae > JALZUU01. Next base: position 12,649 of record CAZYAC010000082.1, read on the forward strand.
TCTCCTCTATATTCGGCATATATATTCTCTGTTTCTTCCAATCGAACAGCGTAAAGTTTACAGCCTTTTATATGAGGTTTGAGTTGTTTCCAAATAAGGATAACCAAATTTTCGGTCGTTGGTTGTAATTTTTTGGGAATAAAATCAACATCTAGGTTAAGATTAGCGTGATCTAGTTTATTGGTTATGTGTTTTCGTACCAGAGAACTAAGTTTTTTAGCGTCCATCACAAAACCAGTATCCTTATTAGGTTTGCCTTTGACAGTAATATATAAAGTATAGTTATGTCCATGCCAATTGGGATTCGCACATTTTCCAAAAGTCCGTTTATTTTTTTTATCGCTCCATTTTTCTACCCAAAGCTTGTGGGCAGCATTAAAGCGCTCTTTTCTTGTGAGATATACCATTGCATTATCTTGTTGAGGCGCAAATTTACTAAGAAGTTGTTCAAAAACTTCCAATTTTTCTAAGAACTAATAAATTTTTCTGCATCTATCCATTGCTATTGGAAAAATTGCCCTTCCTCAAATAGAAAAACCGAGAAAACTGGGCTACTCATCGAAAGGTAGGCCGTTTTGATCTATTTTTATTATCTTCCTAATAAATTTTGTGTTTCTTGTGGTTTCTGGGGGGAAGTATCGATGTCTAAAAAATCAAAATTATTCAATGCACCAAACACTATCTCAAAATCTCTGGCTGCACGAGCTGCGTAACCATAAGGGGACTTGGATGATTCACATTCTATGTTGGTCGTTGCTCTTTATCGGTTTGGTTTGGATAGACCAGTCGGGACGCCCTTTGGCGTTTAAGATGCTAGTTGAGGCCATTAGTATACTCTTCTATATTTTATTGGTTTATTTCAATATTAAATACCTAATCCCCAATTTTTTAACAGAGAAGACTTTTTTAAAGTATTGTCTCTTTATGGTTGGAACCATTGTAATCGTTACTCCTATAAAGCTCTTAATTGTTTACGAACTTTTTGGACATTATCCAGAAGTCCAACCTTCCATTAGAAATGACCAATCCTGGTATTTTTTGACCAATTTTTTGGTAATAGGCGGTTCGACTTTAGTCAAAATCATCACAGACTGGATGGCGTATCAAAGAGATAGCAAAGACTTACAAACGCAGACGATGCAAAGTGAACTACGATTTTTAAAATCTCAGATTAATCCGCATTTCCTTTTTAACACCCTCAATAACCTCTATGCACTTACCCTAAAGAAATCGGATAAAGCTCCCGATATCGTCATCAAGCTCTCAGAAATGATGCGTTACATGTTGTACGAATGCAATGAAAAAAGGGTAGAATTACGAAAAGAAGTACACTATTTAAAAAATTATTTAGATTTGGAAGAGCTCCGAAAAGGAAAAACGGTGGACATAAATTTTCAGGTGAAGGGAACTGTTGAAAATCAGCAAATCGCTCCCCTGCTTTTTATTCCCTTTCTGGAAAACAGTTTTAAACACGGAGCAAACAATCATATTTCAAAAGGTTTTGTGAACATATTGTTGGAGGTTGACGCACGCCATATTCGTTTTTTTATTGAAAACAGTAAAGCCGAAGCATTGCCTACCCAAAATCACAAACGAAGCGGTGGAATCGGTTTAGTAAATGTCCGTCGCAGGCTTGATCTACTTTACCCACATAAACATGAATTAACAATTGCTGACAACCCAAACACATACGCAATTACTTTAGACTTAGATTTGTAAATTAAATAAAAATCAACAAAATGATTAACGCAATTATTGTAGATGACGAACCCCTAGCACTCGATGTTTTGGAAACGTATATCAGTCAGCTTTCCGAAATTAATCTGGTAGCACGTTGCGAAAATGCGCTGGAAGCTAATGAGGTATTAAAAACCCAGGATGTAGATTTGATGTTTTTGGATATCCAGATGCCACAATTGACTGGAACAGATTTTTTGAAGACCCTAACCCATCCTCCGTTGGTCATTTTTACAACGGCTTACGCTAATTATGCAGTAGAAGGTTTTGAATTAAATGCGATTGATTATTTATTAAAACCAATTTCCCTGGAACGTTTTATGAAAGCGACCAACAAAGCAATTGCTCAGGTCGCTTTACAAAATAAAGATCAACCTTCAGAAATTGCAGCCGCACCAGAAGAAGATGCTGATTTTATTTTTGTAAAATCAGATAAACGGTTGGTGAAGATTAAATTTTCGGACATCGTTTACGTGGAAGGTCTGAAGGATTATGTAATCATCCGATGCCCAAATAGTCGCGTGATCACCTTACAAACGATGAAGAGTCTTGAATCTAAATTCCCTTCGGATATTTTTAAAAGAATTCATCGATCTTATATCGTCAATATTCAACAGATCAACGCAGTCATGGGCAACATGATAGAGGTGATTGAAAAAGGACAACCCAAACATATACCTATAGGAAAAAATTACCGAGAGGAACTATTAGAAATTATCAATAAAAATCGATTATAGAATTAGTTAATCAGTGATCGGTTAATTGGTGAGCCCGCCGGCCGGCCTGCAGGTTTAGTCATTCTTTTAACAAGTACACTCGATACAAAACATCGAGGAATTCTTTTTGATCGTTTAGTAGATGAGGTGGAGTTTCGGCGTTAACAGGGCGGTCGTTTAATAGTACTAAGTCTGGATGTTTCCCTTCTATGGGGAAATCTTTTTCAAGAATAATTGGCAAATAGTTATTTGGTAAATTTCGACCAAAAACAATCGGCATTCCAATCGCCATCCCGAAAATATTAAGTGTAGCCTGCGCCACAAATTTTC
>CAZYAC010000083.1:0-2588 GCA_964645475.1 uncultured Saprospiraceae bacterium
CCTGCTATGACACCACAACTTATACCGTTTCATCTGTTGCTAAAAACTTTTTCGCTCGTTTACACGTCTTCTCCGGTAGGCAGGTTTAGATACGAAACCTATGCTACCTTTTTTCCTAACAATTTGGTAGCAGCGATTTTAAAAGAATAATTCTAACTATACTTATGCATCAAATAAATGATAGCATCAAGAAAAAAAAATAGTAATAGTATTTTTAAAACCTACCATTAAATAAATAAAACCTACCACTTTTTCATTGTTTACTACCTTTTAAACAATAAGAGTTTAATGCTACTATTTTAACCGTACCTTGTTGTCAGCCTTTGCAAGGTTATAAACTTAACCTTTAAGAGGTTAAATAATTATTAATTGAGGAACTTCTAACAAAAGTTCCATGATTTATAACCCCAATATATTTTAACCAAATGTCTCTTTTTCTTAGTAGAAAGAAAAGTAATACCTCCGTTTTTCGAATACGGATAATTCTAAGATGGTTATCCATTCGGATATGGAAGATATACTTTTTAACAAAGACCTTGTCAAGTGTCAATGCTCGCTTCCAGCTAGAGCGTCCCATCTCTCAAATCAATTTTATCCCTCATTTTCCTTTTAGAAAATTAGCCAATATAGTGTCTATGTCTAACCCACCAATGGCAAAGTTCTTTTCACCATTTAATACAAAATCATAATTAATAAAAAAATATTAACAATAAATTTTTAACTAAACCCCTGAAAATTATGCCTTCTACTATTCCTTATCATCCGTCTCTGGTGCTCGGCAACATTGTCGACAAGAAAATCCTTGAAAATGTAAAAGCAATCAGTGACAAACAAGCCGAAGCTGACAGTGTTGAGCAACAATTAAATAATCAAATTGCGCTTAAGAAGTCGCTAGATATGACCCTGTTGGAGCTTTTAGAAATGGATTCTTATAAACCTAGTGTAGATAACCTTGATAATACCAATGTTAAAGGAAATTCTAAAAAAGCTAAAAAGAATGAAAATAAACAGATTGAAGCCCTAAAGAATAAAATTGAAGATGTCAAAAAGAAAGTATATGATATAGCGGTAGAATACGCTAACGTTAAAACGGAGGTGCTGGAAGAAGTCGCCAAAATGAAAGCCGGGAAAGCGGGCAAAGGAAAAGGAAAAGGTGCTGATGGTGTGGTACACTATTCTCAGGAAAGTCCAATTGACTACAATCAGACTTCCATCAAAAAAATGCCTATCGCTTCTGATTCGCTTCAGTTAAATGCGCAATACTTCTCCTATGAGAAAAATGGACAAAGTTCCAGTTCCATGGCCTTAGCTATTAAAAGTTATGTCTCTGGATCCATTAGCTCTGTCATAGGTAATAGAAAGGCATCCTCTAAGATTTCAGGACAAGTGAGTAGACAAGCGCATCGTCAATATGAAAATCATAGCCTTGTTGGAACGCTGGTGATTACGATAGCTTGTACGCATAAAGATGCGGCTTTATTATCTCCTTTGGTGATAGATGTTGACAAAGCAATTCGTTCTTGGAATCAGATGTTTGACGGCGACCAGTTGGATACCACCAATCCAAAAGCTATGGCTGAAATAGTTACAGGAAAATCAAAAGAAAAAGCTAAATCCACTTTTGAAATTATCTCAGGTGCGACCTACGGATCTTCTTTTGTCGCCATGGTCCATGTTCTAAATGTATCTGAATCCCAAGTAAATGAAAGTATGAACTCGGTCGCTAGTCAGATTCAAGCGCAAGCCAGTGGAGGCTGGTTATTTGCCAGTGTTTCTGGTGGATTCGGTCTTGACTCCAGCTATAGCAACGCTTTAAAATCTCTTTTGAGTACCCAAAATATTCAGTCTCATTGTAATATAGTATCCATGGGATCCATCCCGTCTATCAAAGCGAATGATGTTAAAATGGCGGTCAAGCAATTTACAAAATTTGACCCAGCAGAATCTATGAGTAAATTGGCCATTTTACAAAATGCAGGTGCGGATGCGATGAACTCCATGAACAACTCTGTACAATCTGCGATGACCGGCGGTGATTTAGTAAATTTAGAAGCCTCTAAAGTACAAAGTGTGCTTTCTAGTGTTTCCGAAACGGACGAGAAGCACAATAAAATATTGGATATAAATTCAGTAATGAATGCGATGGATGACTACATTACAAAAGCCTTAGAAGGTAATTTAGGGGTACCGATCAATTATTACCTCAAATCAATCACCAAAGAAGAATTAGCGCATATGTGGATTAGTAAATATTATCCATTTTTCTTCTCCCGATATATGGGACAAGGTGATCAGAGTAATGAAGGAGGTAATGAAACTCCTGCAGCTAAATAAGAAATCGGAAAAACTATACCTACGTTCGGCCACGGTTTTCAAATCCGTGCCGAACGTCGATTTCCCAGTCAATACCCCAAATACTATTTGACTATGGATGAATTTTTAAAACATGCTAACGCCCCTATTCTTCTCGGTTTACCCGTGATCATGGTTTGTTGTATTCTATTCTTAAGATACTTAAGCAGACGAGATGAAATTTTATTAGAAATATCAAAAAATTCTAAACCTCAAATTTCTAATCAGAATCAACC
>CAZYAC010000083.1:2688-12020 GCA_964645475.1 uncultured Saprospiraceae bacterium
ATCAACCTCCTATTCAGGATCAACAAGCACCTGATACTTCAGACCAGGAACATTTCAAGTCATTGCAAAAAGATTTCCAATCCAAACAAAAGGAATTAGAAAGTTTATTTGGCAAGCATAAAGACCTTGAAAATAATCCTTTTGATGTTAAAGAAATTGTTAAAAGAATAAATGATGACACCTACTTTTATTCGCGGATTAACTCAAACAAAGATACGGCTGATTCGGCTAGTCAACAAAACCTAGATACGATTAGAAAAAGACATGACTTAGATCATCAACTTACCAAACTGAAAGCAGAATTAAGCACGAAGGGAGAGTTTTATGATAACCACTATATGCAGAAAACCCATGCTTATCAACGACAAGTTGGAAAATTGGGAAGCGTATACGATAATTTAAAACGGGATCTAAAACAAAATAAAGTTATTCAAGGAAAGAAAGATTGGGCTTATAAATACTGCCAAATTTTTGATAAATGGATGGAGGACGGAGCAACACATTCAATTAACAAATTAAAAGAACAAATTGTCCAACCTATTGAGCAATTAATCGAAAAATTTCCAGACAATCAATTTACTCCGGTCTTAAGAAAAGATGTTGATATTGCTAATGCCTTATATGAAGAATTAAAAACTTTGCCTAATTCCATTTTGGACAAATTAAAAGAACTCAGTAATACCTATGGAGCAGCAGCAGATTTAGCAGATAATATGCACAAGGGAGATCCCATTACAGATACAACTCCAGAAACAGAAATACAAGAATTACCAGAAGCTTCCAAGCAAGCAATAGTCGATACAAGCACAGAATCAGCATCAAAACCTGAACCGGAAGTTAATCAAGCAGATACAAAAATGTCTATCTTTCAGAAAGTAAAAAAAGCATTGCTTCCGATCTGGCCTTTTATACGAAAACATGGTCTCAAAGTAGGAATCGCTTTGTTAATCCTACCCTTATATTGGCTGACCGGACAATGGTGGCCACAGAAAGCTAAAGACATAGTAAAAGACCTTCCTGTTACGGAAAAAATAGAACAGTTACTTAGCTTCCGGCAACATCATGCGCAATTATCAACCTATACTATTGACAAACATCATGACAACCTGAGTGACACCTTTAATTTACGAACACCAAACACCTCTGCTCAGACTATGCGTCCTTATTATGGGATTGATGTTTCGCATTTACAAAATAAAATTAATTGGGATGAGGTGGTAAAAGATGCTCGTCATATTGATTTTGCGATTGTAAAAGCTACCGAGGGTGCCAGTTGGAGAGACCCACTTTTTCGACAAAATTGGAAAGCAGCCAAGGAGCATTTTAAAGTGGTTGGCGCTTATCATTTTTTTAATAAAAGAGATCCCAAACAACAAGCAGCTAATTTTATCAGCCAGGTTCAAAAAGAGGAAGTGGAAAATGTGTTCTTTCCCGTGATAGATGTAGAGCAGGATAGCTTCTTACAGGCATTGGCTGAAAAAGGGCAGCTAGTAGATCGGGTTAAACAATTTATTCAAGAGGTCAAAGCGCATTACGGTACCGAAGTAATCATTTACTCTGGTCATTATTTTTATGATAAATACCTAAAAGGCCAATTTCAGAATCAGTTTTTTTGGCTGGCTCGCTATTGCGAATGTAATGATGTCCAAGATCTTATCCATGAATCCATTATCAATAAAGATCAAGAAGAACGGATCGTAGCCTGGCAGTTTAGCGATAAGGGGCGAGTCAAGGGAATCGACAAGGTCGTAGATTTGAATTATGTGCCGGCTTATTTCTGGGAGCAAGTGGCTGGAAAAAAGAAAAAGGAGGAGCCTATCAAAAATGAAATTGATAATTAATTTCTATGCCAATTTTAGAATTTAGAAACGCCAATGGAGAATTTAGATGCTGCGAATATGCAGTAGGGATGGCAGAATTGAGAGCGGTTATTAATACAATAAATCAAGCAGGTAATAATACTTCAAAAATAACTAACACAAAGGATAAATCCTTAGATGATATCATAATGGCCGCAGCAGAAGCGGTAGTTGGTGTTTTTTATAATCAACAAGATGAATTAGACAACCGTAAAATACAAATCATAACCGCAATAGATAGTAATTCCAGGATTAAAATGGAATTGGAAAATTTAAAAAAAGATAAGCTAACAACAGACAAATGCGAAGCCCTTCTGACGACCATAACGAAATTTGCTGAGGTTGCAATTGCCACTACTCATAATAACACTAAAGCTGCAAACCTTATAAAAGAGATAGTATCTCAAGCCATAGCAGCTGTTAATACATACGCCCCTACCACGACAACAAAAAAAGCTGGTGCAGCTGGTGCGACTTCCACCGAAGAGGCTATTTTAAATAAATATAAAAGTGAAGTTAAATTTAAATGGTTGGAATTGCTTAGAAATCTTATAAGTAAAGAAGGCTATTTTATCCGTCTGATTTTACTTAATGAAGTATTAGTTTTTATAAATTTTAACTTGCTAGGAGGCGATGCACTTTATACCTTGGGATTTGGTAGTTTCAAAGGAGAACAAGTAGCAACTAAATTTTTTGAAATTGATGAGCTTAGTTTTTTAGATGATTCTGATTGTTTAAAAGGTACAAACGGATCCTATAAAAGTTTAGGTAGCGATGGGTCTTTACCAACGATTAGTCAAAGTAATTTCGAGTATATTCATCCGGAGATTAGCAAAGTCCAAATTCTTCTTACAATCAATGAAGCTTTACGATTTAAAGAAGTAGCGTATGGAATCCAAGGAGTATTAAATAAGACAAGAAAACAGTATGCTCCAAATGCAACTTTAATTAAAAATTGGGATACGCTTTGTCCACAGGAGCAGGAAGCATCTAAAGGAAAAGGTAAAAGAAAGAAGAATGGAAAGCAGGAAGAAAAAGAACCTAAAAGAAAGGTAGGATTAGAAAATACCCCCAATTATTTGATTGAAAAGTATTTAAATGATGTAGCTATTGAAATTAAAGAGAATGGAACTAGTTTTAAGGCATTCGTATTTTTTATTATCCTATTTGTTTTGTTCAATTGGCGAAGAAAAGAATTTAAGACTACATCCGATCTTTACACAGCGTCTTTAAAATCCATTTATGCTTATAAAATATATGAACAGCTGGAGAAGAATACCTTCCAATCTGACTCCTTCAAAACGATTAAATCTGTATTTTTAAAAGCAGTCGAAAAACCACAAGAATCTTCTGACGCGGCAGCAACAGAAATTGAATGGCATCCTGATGCAATAACTAATCTTTTGAAAATTAAAATTAAAAAGGAATTAGAGGAGTGGAGTTTTAAACCAGTAATTGAGGAAAGCTCTCCAACCGAAAGGCTAGCAGCTGTTATGAAAGAAATTGAAGGTGAAATAGATACTAAAAAATCTAATGAACTTATAAATTTCGCCGATTATTATAGTCTCAAAATTCTATTGGAAATCCTAGAAAAACAGGAGTCTGATTCTAACGATGAAGAAGATACTGATCCTCAAGAACCTGATACCAAAGACAAAGGAGATACTGATTCGAAGGGTAAAGAAGATGCTGATCCTCAAGGGAATGAAGATACTGATTCTAAAGGGAAAGAAGATACTGGTCCTCAAGAACCTGATTCCCAAGGGAAAGGAGATACTGATCCCAAGGAGAAAGGGAATACTGATGCTGACGCTGACGGTGCTGGTAATGGCGATGGTGCTCCCAGAAAAGGATTAGCCGAAGACTCAAACTCTCGCTCACTTCTCCCAACCAGTAATACGGCTTCTCAACTATCAAGAAATATCCATCGCGAAAAAATATCGACACTAATTACGGATCGGGCAAAAGATATCCAAACTGCCATCACCTCCGGCGCCGAATGGCGGTCCTGGCTCCGGATGGAGTTACTAATCGCCCTATCTGATCAGGACTTAAAAAGCTATACCGATGTGCGGTATTCTATGATATCTGTCCACAAATCTTTGGATATTTTATTACAAGAGCAAAATAATTTTTATGCCCTCGAGATGGTACTGGAAACTTACCCATGTGATCCTTATGTTGCTGGAGCTATGCGGCATGCGATCATGGATAACCTAGAGAAGATCAAACGGTTTTACGTCCTCCAAAATACCCCCAATGCAAACCTGACCCGCTGGGTGGTCGTAGTGGCTTATTCAGAACCAGCCAAGGCATTGTTGCGAGAAATGGAAGGTACCTTGCACAATACCTGTTTGGAAGAAGAAAATCAAATCGCTTGTTTGGTTTGTGAGGTCTACTAAATCATATGACCATCTTAAGTGACAAATACGAAAAATAATAATGGAGTCCAGAACCCATTCAAAAAAACGGGGCGTTTTCTGAAAAGCCTTATGAGTAAGAATAATAATTAAATCATAACAATTATGGCTAAAGGTTATCAATCATTCAAACAAATATCAACCCGTATCGTTTATTGTAGTGCTAATAAATATGCCAATCACGCAACATCGAAGGTCTGGGTAGCAAATTGTTTAGCTCACTTTAATATACAGGCAAACGACACCAAGGATTACAAATATCCGCTTGACAATCAACCTGAGGGAGCGACTATATGGTAGCGTACTTCAAGTAGACAACTCTTCTATGCCTGTGGTTGGTAAAAGAATCAACCACAGGTTATTTTGAATTACACGCTAGCCCATCATAACGACCAACTCAAAGCGTTGGCGCTCGTTTACATCTATCTATTCGGTAGGCAGGCCTCTAGATAGAAAAAGCTTAGCCATTTCACCCTAATTAAAAAAAACAAATACAATGGATGTAACAACTTGGAATATACACCATAATGCTAACGTTGGTAAGTTAGCTATCTTAGCTCGTGTTAGTCAGGTAATTTGCCTACAAGAAGTTCATGCGGATATTATTGATGCTTGGAAATTAAAAAAAGAAGGGAAGTATTTTTTAGGAAAAAGAAAAATAGGTACTGCGAGTGGTATATGGAATATTCTGTATTGGAATAATGATAGGACCAAAAATAGGACAATGGGTTTGGCGATATTATGGAAAAATGGGAAAAATGGGTTAGAGATGTCGGATGGTGGAGTCTATACATTTAGAAAACATGATGGACCCCCTTCTGAAACTAGAGGTTTGCCATGGATTGTAGCAGAAGATAAAAATACTCCTCCAATAAGGATTTACTCTTATCACTCGGTTTCATCTGGTGACAATAGTAAGCATGTCGCACACGTAAATAACCTCATGACTTCTCTGATGCCCTACCCGAATGAAGTTACTTTTGGTGATTTTAATATGCGTGCACATTATTACAAATTACAAATTAACAATTTACCAAAAGAATATGGCTTGTCCTTAGCAGCTTCACCTCTAGGTAAACCCTCAAGACCTAAGTCTGGGAAAAATTTAGATTATGCTGTTTTTAAAAATGGAATAAAAGTTAAATTTAATCAACGAATTCCTATTTCGGATTCAGATCATATGCCAATGAATTTTAGCGTAAGACGTGTGTGAATATTGAGAAACAAAATTAGTGAACTAAAGAATTGGAACGCAAATACAAGGAAAAAGGAGCACTCAGTTTTTTAGCCTATAAAAATTGTGGAAGTCTAGGCTTTTTGTATCTACAGCTTAGAAGGCTAGTGTATTTCGTATCTACACGTCACGTGTAGATACGAAACCTTAGAAAAACATTCCAATTGTTTCTATCTTTCCATTTCCACTAACAATATTAAGGATATTTACATCATAGTTTGTGGCATAATTACCACTACTTCCATTTATCGTAGCCTTAATTGTAGACTGAATGGCTCCATGATGATACGTTAACGATCTCCCGTTGAATGTTTCTACCGTATCACTAAAAGGATTTTTATCTTTCCAAAAAGACGATAGAAATACATCAGTAGGATTATTCATATACGATTGCGCATTATCTGTTTTCATTGTGCACTGATAATATGGCTCTAGAAGTTCCGTTGTTTTTGATTTACTCACTGCAATTATATCAGGATTGGATAATATATCCATCTCATCATCCGATGGATTTGCCAGCACGACATGCAATTGATAATCTGCCTCCTTATTATCATCTCTTATTCTTACATGCGTTTCACCAACTTGGACTACGGTAGGGATACTCAATCTTTTTTTTGAAGGCGAAAAAGGAGTTAGAAAGACGATAGGTTTGCCAGAAAACTCAATATCAGCATATGAAAGGACGACAAGATCATTCTCATCTCTGATCATTTCTGAAGTCTTGAGTACAAAGCCATGTAAATTTTGATGTTGCATGTTTAACTTTTTTTTTAGTGGAAAAATGTTTAATGCTCCTTAATGGTGAGTATCTTTAAAAACAGTGGACCATGACTCAAGTTAGAAAGAATATTTTATTTAACATAAATCCCATCCATTTTTTCAAATGGTATTTTCTCTTCACTGTACTTTTCCATTTTAAGGCTATACTATGTGATGAATAGCCATTTTTTTTATTATTTGATCTTTCAAAAAAATCTAGTTTGTTATTTTTTGCTGCATTCCGCATAAATTCTTTCTCATTATTTATATATATATGAATTCTAGATAAACATTTACAAAACTTATTTTGCTGCAATCAACCTAAATAAATGGTTTAATTATTAGATAATAGGAGAAAAAATACGATCTTAGCAAAAGAACATTAAATTAATAAGACTTCTTTGTTAATCGGGAACGATAAGGTGGTTAAGGATGAGAAGTTGTGATGTAAGAGTTTTGTTCAATAAAGTATATAAACCGTTTATTAGAAAAGGTAAATACTTAGGTACGCAATACATTCTCGTGTTTATGTCCTAAAAATAAAGGACTAATTCAATTAAGTACTGGGACATAAATATTTTTACATTAATCGGTGTGGGATTTTCTAGCTAATCGACTAATTTTTAAGTCTCATCCTTTTAGCTGGGTCGCAAAAATTAGGAAGAGTAGCTGAAAAAGACCCAGTGATTATACTATAAATTATTGTTGGCCTAGTACTAACCTTAAAATATTTGCCAATGAAGTAAATCAGCAAACACCTTAATTATCCCACCGATTCAAGGAATTGTTGGGATGAAAGCCAAAGTCTGGCTTAGTTAGACAAATAAGCAAAGCCTGAGAAATATTTGGAAAAAAATCATCAGGCGGTGCTCTTTTTTTTATTTAAACACATTACTATGAATTCTTTATATTCAAAAACAATCAACTTACTGTTTATTATTTCCATCACTGTTTTGAGTAGTTTTTCAACTCAAGCTCAGGATTTAATTACCGAAACACGAGCAGGAACTTACCTTAAATCAGCTGATAAATCAAATTTGATTTATCAAGAAGTTGACCGAATTGAACAGATCAAATCTTTTGATAAAGTTCAATTACTTCAACTTTCCGATCAACAAGATGCATTAACGAGCACAAAATCAAATTTCGTAAAAGATGCAGTTTATTTCCAAAAAGATGAAAATGCATTTACAGAATTTTACAAGAACAAACGAAGCCAACTTAGAATGGCCATCCCAATTGGTGGTTCCAAATCAATTGAACTGGTATTAATCAAACAAGATATCTTTGCCAGTGGATTTATTTCTTCTTCCACTAAAAAAGGAACCTTTAAGTATGATAAATCACGTGTTGCCCACTACAAAGGATATGTGGAAGGCAATCCTAATTCAATGGCTGCCATTAGTATTTTCAAAAATGATATTGCTGGATTGATTTCCGATGAATATGGAAACTACAACCTTGGTAGTATGTCAGATAATAAGTCCATTGTAGTTTTATACAATGAACGAAAAGCAAATCGTGATCTAAGTATTTCTTGCGATACAGATCTTCTTGATATGAAAGAGGTAAAGCCGAACGATAAACAGAATAATAATGGTAGCGAAAACGATGCAGGAGATTGTGTAGATATATCATTAACCATTGATTATGATATTTATTTATGGAATGGATCTGATGAGCAGGCTACGATAGATTATATCACTGTTATTTTCAATCAAGTACAGTCAATTTATGACATTGATGATATCAACCTTAATCTATCTCAAACTATTGTTCTTGATACGCCTGATAGTTATGTTGACGATACAGGGCCTACACTTACAAGTTTTGGTGATAATATTCAGAATAATTACATTGGAGATATTGCCGAACTTGTTTACTCATCCTCAAATACATCTTCAACTAACTTTGGAGGTCTGGCATGGGTAGATCAACTTTGTGGTTCCTACACTATCGATGTTAATGGAGTCTCATTTGGACCATATGGTGTTTCTAGGATACCTAATGATTGGCAAACATTTCCAACGTGGAGTGTAGCTGTATTTTTATTGGCTCATGAAACTGGGCACGTTTTGGGCGCCGGTCATACCCAAAATTGTGAGTGGGGTCCGGATAATAATCAGGCGCTAGATAATTGTTATGTGAGATTTGATAGTTCGATAGAACCACCAACCGATGTAAATGTTAGTGATTGCGCAGCAGGTCCCCCTCCTGAAGATGGTGGAACACTTATGAGTTATTGTTATGTGACAAACTACTGTCCTGAATTAAATTCATTATGTAATAATGGCACGACTGATCAGTTTGGGAATCGAGTTGAAGGTACGACTTCTTTTATCCTATATGGTGTGAATCTTTCACATGGACTAGGTGCTTTCCCTGGGATAAGCAATACGCCTAGAACTAAAATTTTAAACCGAATTGCAAATGCCTCTTGTGTTGCAGCCTGTGAAAATGGTACTGACTGTGAAGTATTTACAACCTACCCTTGGCTAGTTATCCATGTAGATATAAATAATTGTACAGATGAAGTAATTGATGTTTATCAAGATGGCATTTTTTTTTATATTAATGTTAGTTCAAATGGTCAAGCTGTTATATATCGGGAAAACGGAGACATATTCTGTTCTGGTCCAGGATCTTTTTGCGTGAATGCAAATGGATTTTCCAACCCAATAGCAACCTGGTCTTGTGGTGATGATTGTGGTGGAAATAATACGGCAACTTGTAACGACGGCATACAGAATCAAGGCGAAACAGGAGTTGATTGTGGAGGACCTTGTAGTCCTTGTAATACTGGCGGATGTAATGTCATTATGACTTCTTCTAATGGAGCAGTCACAATAACAGGTCTGCCAAGCGATGCGAACGCGAAATTATTCGACGTCAACAACGCAATAGTTTTTAGTTGCGATCCTTGGGGGAGCAATGTATGTACTAACTTTGAGGTTGTACCGAACTTAACGGTTGGAGCTACTTATAACCTTAGTATACAAAACTCTGATATTTGCAATGATGCTTGGATTCCAATTGTCATTCAAGGTGGTGGAAATA
>CAZYAC010000083.1:12120-15373 GCA_964645475.1 uncultured Saprospiraceae bacterium
TCTGATATTTGCAATGATGCTTGGATTCCAATTGTCATTCAAGGTGGTGGAAATAATACGGCAACATGTAATGACGGCATACAGAATCAAGGCGAAACAGGAGTTGATTGTGGAGGACCTTGTAGTCCTTGTAATACTGGCGGATGTAATGTCATTATGACTTCTTCTAATGGAGCAGTCACAATAACAGGTCTGCCAAGCGATGCGAACGCGAAATTATTCGACGTCAACAACGCAATAGTTTTTAGTTGCGATCCTTGGGGGAGCAATGTATGTACTAACTTTGAGGTTGTACCGAACTTAACGGTTGGAGCTACTTATAACCTTAGTATACAAAACTCTGATATTTGCAATGATGCTTGGATTCCAATTGTCATTCAAGGTGGTGGAAATAGTACTTCAGCTGTTCAAAATGAATTTGCAATCACCAATTTATTTCCAAACCCAACTGCGAATGAAGCTGTCTTAAAAGTAGAAAGTTCTTTTTACGGAGAATTTTTGTTGGAAATTTATGACATCATCGGCACAAGAAAAATTTCCAAAACAATTGACCTTGAAAAAGGGAAAAATACTTTTGAATTAGATACCGATCAATTATATAAAGGCACTTACATCGTCATTCTTCGAAATGAGCATAACGAAATGAAACAAACTCGTTTTGTAAAAATGTAATCTACTTTCCTAACGATTAAACCGTTCCAAGCAATTGGGGCGGTTTTTTTATGACTTCCTAAATCGTTTTGATGGGTTTGACTTTTCTAATTGGTCGACTTCATCGAAGGACTTTCGCTCGTTTACACGTCCACGTGTAGAAACGAAAACTTATACAAACTTTTCTTAATTTCAAACTTAAATAATGACCAATTTTAACCTTTTTCGTGGATAGATAGATGGTTATAGCGGTGTAAACAAGCGCTCGGCTTTAGGTTGTGGTGGTGGACAAGCAGGTGATTATCAATAGACTTTATTCTAATAAATAAAACAAAACTACTTAAACAAAAAGAAATGAACAGTTAACTTCCCGATTGACGATCAGTCAGGCGGGGACTTAGAAAATTTTCTCTAGTTTTTGGCTGTTTTTCGAATTTTCAAACAACTTCTATAAAAAAGCATGTATGTTGTTTATTTTTTTAATAAATTTTTCCTACCTTACCTGAACAATTTGGAAATGAATGAAAGGGTAGTAGTTGTTATGTAAAAGCAGAAGAGAAGAATAATTGCCTGCAAGAAAACAAACAATTTAAATAAAAAGTAAAACATGCCTATAGCCAATAATGCATAGCCGCCGTAACGGTTATGGATTTGGCTCCCCCTACTTTATAGTCGTTACGGCGACTATAGAATCGTAATGCTCGATAAAACTTTATACGAACAGTAATTATCCAGATAGAATATTATCTAGATAATAGAAGATTAAGCAGCTTCATTGTAAAAAGAATTTTGACCACCTGCTTAAATTAAAAGAGTTTATTTAAACGTATTTTAATGAACATCAAACACTTTCTATTTATTTCATTCTAAAAGTTTAGCCAAGCTCATTATTTGTTAAAACATAAAATCACCAATAATGAAAAATTTATATGTTCTAAAAAAATTCAGTTTCGTAATTTTATCCACTTTTTTGCTTTTTGGAAACTTGACTACTTTATATGCACAAATCGATATTATTTCGGTACCGCACGCTCCCCAGATTATATCGGCTCCTCCGGTTGATATTCTAATAGGGTCACAAGTTAATGTGATCAATCACCCACCATATCCAGGGGGAACAACTTTACCGCATTTTTCAGAGCCATGTACAGCCGTAGCTTATCCGGTTCAATTTAATTTGGGAGGTCTTACGAATGGTATGGTTATACAGGAAGTTGTATTTACAAGAAAAACATGGGATTGTACAACCAATCAAGTTAATATAGATACGACAATCCATTATTTCGAAGGATGGCCTGTTGATAGTCTTGGAGTTATGCCGGTGGACACTTTCCAATGGCCACATGATAGTCTTGCTCCCAAATTTCCTTACAACGATGTTTTTTTAGCGAGCAATACAAACACGGTCGATTTATTCAACGGGGCTAGAGGATGCATGACTTGGACAGGGAAATATGTTTTTGTTCCTAATAACCCAGATGGGACTCCTCCAGTAATTTGGACACCGGGTACAGTGACGATGGCTGGTCCCATTCTTCCTTCCACACCTGGCACAAATCCACCTCCTTTCTGGGATGATCTCATAAATTCCGGAACCTATAGAACCAGAACCTTATCTGTTTGCTGGAATTGTTGTCCAGGAGAGCCTCAACAATGGGACGTTACCTCCACCTATGATATAGTTCCTATGATTATAGTTAGAGAATCTTTACCTGAGGAAGAATTAATATCTGAAGAATTAATGGATTTTAAAATTTATCCAAATCCTGCAAAAGAAATGCTACAGATTGCTACTGACAAAACACCCGAGACACCTTTGTCAATTTCTATCTTTAATATTCAAGGTCAATCCGTCATGAATCAACGATTGCATCTAATAGATGTACAAACCCTTGATATTAGTTCGTTCCTGCAAGGAATGTATGTCTTAACTGTCAAGAATGATAAGGGGCAAATCTTATATAATGCTAGATTTTTAAAACAATGATGAACTGATTAGAATAAAATCTATTATGCTTTGTATAATTAGGATATTTTGAAAAAAAGTAAAAGGAAGCGGAACGATGCTATCATGAGTCAATTGTCATAATGACCGTTCGGTATAGTTTGTCCCGCTTCCTTAAACTTGTGAACCTCCGACCCTTTATTAGGCACGAAGCCAAAGTAATTTGTCCATCTTTTAACCTCCTGCGGGAGAAAATAAGAAGTATCTTTTATTTTCTTTCCCGCTAGCGCAAAACAACCCCTCCAGACCACTAGTTTGGACGTCCCGTCCAGATACGTCCTTCTCCCGACGGTTACTTTGTCTTTGCCGGCAGGCAGGCCTCCTCGTCCAGATCCGTATTTAACTAAAATCAATCATACCGCTAGACTTCTATTAGGCGTTCTCTGTTTTTCTGCAGTGGATCAATAAAATTTGCTTTTTTTTTTAGGAGCCGATTATAACCGATATTAACGGTTGTAATCGGCTATTGTTTTTGTCCGTCAAAGTCAATGGAATAAGGAAGGCTTTCAGATTTTTGTAGAAGGCGGGGTTGATAACAATATTTTTGGATGATATGGTGGAAAATTGTAATTTAGTGCGGGTATAAGCGATATATAC
>CAZYAC010000084.1:0-12852 GCA_964645475.1 uncultured Saprospiraceae bacterium
CCCACATGCACGACATAGAACCACATTTTAAGTGGCGTGACAAATACATTGCCTCCGAGGATGAAAACGCTCCTTTCTATGGAAGGACCTATGACGAATTTTCTTTTTCTCAAAAAATATACAATTATTATATTCATCCGCAGTGGGATCATTTCGGATCAGAAACGCTTTATGCTAAAATTTTATTTGCGGACTACGACGATGGCTTTACGGTCATAGAATTGATAGGAGAATGGAACGATTGTATCCACAATGATATCATGTGGGTCAAACGAGAAATTGTCGATCAACTATCGCATCATGGTATTCATAAATTTATGTTTATCATGGAAAATGTCCTAAACTTTCATGGCGATGAGGATGCTTATTACGAAGAATGGTACGACGACGTGGCCGAGGAAGAAGGCTGGATTTGTATGGTCAACGTGCAAGAACATGTCATTCAGGAAATGTCTGATACCCAATTGCATTATTATCTTAACTTTGGCGATCGTTATAATAATATCAACTGGCGTACCCAAAAGCCCGAAAACTTGCGATTGCTAATGGAAGGGTTAATCCACGGGGACGTCAAACTATTAGAAAACTAATTTAAATGCATAAATCAGGCTTCGTCAATATTATTGGTCGTCCTAACGTCGGGAAATCCACGCTCATGAATATTATGGTTGGGGAAAAGATGTCGATTATTACCAACAAACCTCAAACCACTCGCCATCGGATTATAGGAATTGTCAGTGAAGAAAATTCCCAGATTGTTTTTTCAGATACGCCTGGAATTATTTCTGACCCAGCTTATAAGATGCAGGAAGCTATGAATCGTTTTGTTGCTTCTACTTTTGAAGATGCGGATGTGATGCTATTTGTAACAGATACGGAAGAAAAATACACAGCAGATGATCCAATTATCGAAAGACTTCAAAAAGTAAAAATTCCACTTTTTTTATTGATTAATAAAACAGATCTCAGTACACCAGACAAAATCATTTCCCTGATCCAATGGTGGAATGATAAGGTGAAATTCAAAGAGACAATTCCTATGTCTGCTCTAAACAAGAAAAATGTAGATACGGTACTAAAGTTGATCGTGGATAATCTACCAGAAGGCCCTGTCTATTATCCGAAAGATCAATTGACAGATCGAAACGAACGGTTTTTTATCAGCGAAATCATCAGAGAGAAAATATTATTATTCTATCATCAAGAAATTCCTTATTCCTGTGAAGTGATTGTCAATAGTTTTAAAAATACCGTCACCAAGAATAAAGAACCGCTTGTTAGAATTGCGGCCACTATTTTTGTAGCTCGGGAATCACAAAAAAATATTTTGATCGGAAAAGGAGGAACGGCTATCAAAAGACTGGGAGCCAGCGCTCGAAAAGATATGGAGGCTTGGTTAGAATCAAAAGTATTCTTAGAAATGCATGTCAAAGTGAAAAGCAATTGGCGAGATGATGATCGGATGTTGAAGCATTTTGGATATTAGTTTAATGAAGAATGAATATTTTTTGAATGAATAATGTCCCGCTAACGCGGGTTAATGAATAATTAAGAATTTGATAATGAATAATGTCCTGTTAACGTGTTTGCTATTTTTATGAATTAATTCCTCACTAAAACCCGCGAACTAAGGGACATTATTCATTCTTCATTAACACATTTTTCATTAAACTCACCAACACAACCAATCCACAAATAAGCGTATCTTTGCATTTTAAAAAGGCAGTTTAAATTTGCATTTCAAAGAAAAATATCATGGGAAATATTATAGCCATAGTTGGACGACCGAACGTCGGGAAATCTACCCTTTATAATCGCTTGATCGGTGAAAGACAGGCGATTATTGATGATACCAGTGGGGTGACCCGAGATCGAAAATATGGGATTAGCGAGTGGAACGGAAAGAAGTTCACCGTCATTGATACGGGAGGATTCGTGCACGGGTCCGATGATGTATTCGAATCGGCGATCCGATCCCAGGTGCGAATTGCCATTGAGGAGGCAACGCTGATGATTTTTATGGTGGATGTAATGACAGGTATAACTGATCTGGATGAAGAGGTGGCGCAGTTGCTCCGTAAGGCGGAAAAGCCGGTTATCTTGGTCGTCAATAAAGTAGATAATCACCGCCGCATGCTAGAAGCCAATGAGTTTTGGAGCATGGGATTTGAACATACGCATTTTCTTTCATCGCTCACGGGAAGTGGTACTGGAGAAGTATTGGATTTAGTCACTGAATTAATTCAGGATGATCCACCGATGGAATTAGATATTCCTAAGTTTGCGATTCTCGGACAGCCGAATGTTGGAAAGTCTTCTCTGACCAATGCCTTATTAGGTGAGGAGCGAAACATCGTGACAGATATTGCCGGAACTACTCGGGATTCGATTCACTCTCGTTATCAAAAATTCGACAAAGACTTTCTGATTATTGATACAGCGGGGATGCGTAAAAAAGCACGGGTGCATGAAAATTTAGAGTTTTATTCTGTGATGCGAGCCATCAAAGCGATGGAAGAGGCCGACGTTTGTGTCTTGATGATTGACGCACAGACAGGGATGGAGGCGCAGGATATGAGTATTTTTTCGCTCGCTCTGAAAAGAAATAAAGGAATTGTGATTTTGGTAAATAAATGGGATCTGGTAGAAAAAGAAACCAACACAGCTCGTGATTATGAACGAGAACTGCGGAACAAAATCGCACCTTTTAATGATATCCCTATCGTCTTTACTTCTGTAGTCAATAAACAACGGATTTTGAAATCCATTGAGGTGGCCCTCGAAGTACATGAAAACCGAAACCGAAAAATTAAAACTTCCGCACTGAATGATTTTATGTTGGAAGTGATTGATAAAAACCCGCCACCCTCTAACCGAGGACGGTTCGCTAAAATCAAGTTTATTACTCAATTGCCGACGTACTATCCAGCTTTTGCTTTTTTCTGTAATAACCCTAAATACATTAAGACGGAGTATAAGAATTTCCTGGAAAATCAATTACGAAAAGAATTTAACTTTACAGGCGTGCCCATCGGAATCTTTTTCCGGCAGAAATAGACTGCTAAACAGTAAATTTAGGCACAATAACTGCCATATTGAAGGTGTGGTTAGACAAACTCTTATAGCCTTTTCCGTTTATGACAGCTGATTTCTCTGGAAAGTCAGCAATTTTCACATAGAAATCAAGCATAATGACAATTACTGAAACCCATATCGAAGGCCTCAAAATCATCGAACCCCGAGTATTTGGGGACGATAGAGGCTATTTTTATGAATCCTATAACGCACAAGCTTTCAAAGCGGCAGGCATCGAAAATAATTTTGTCCAAGACAATCAATCTGCTTCTGTCAAAGGAGTACTGCGAGGATTGCATTACCAGCGTCCACCTCATGCTCAAGCAAAATTAGTTCGTGTACTTTCAGGAGAAGTACTGGATGTTGCGGTCGATATTCGTGAAGGATCTTCTACCTACGGGCAGTGGTATAGCGTTCGACTGAGTGGTGAAAATAAAAAACAATTTTTTATTCCAAGAGGATTTGCTCACGGTTTTTTGACCCTTAGTGAACACGCAGTTTTTGCTTATAAATGTGATAATTTTTACAATAAAGAAAGTGAAGGTGGCTTGCATTATGATGATCCAAAAATTGGAATCGATTGGGAAGTAGCTGTTAAAAATGTATTACTATCTGAAAAAGATGCCATCCTTCCAACCCTTGGTAATCATCTGCGTTTTGTGGATTTTACCATAGGAGCCTAATAATAAAAATTTTATATAAAAAATGCTTCTAGCCAATTATTTCTTGCTTTCTTTATCTGCGTTTGAAAGCGCGAAAGAAGGAAGCAAGTAGCCAAAGGCAAGAAGCAAATAGCAATACAATACCCTTTTACAGTATGAAAAATATTCTCATTACCGGTGCGAATGGACAAGTAGGTTCAGAGCTCAAAGCACTCGCTGCGCAGTACCCTAATTTTAGTTTTGATTTTATAGATATAGAAGAGCTAGATATCACGAAGGAAGCAGAAGTCATATCTTATTTTGAAAATAAAAAATTTGCTTACTGTCTGAGTTGTGCTGCCTATACGGCCGTTGATAAAGCAGAAGAATTTAAAGATGTAGCCATGCTCGTCAATACGGTTGGCGCTAAAAATCTAGCGTTAGCGGCAGAAAAAACTGGTGCGCGGATGATACATTTGTCAACGGATTATGTTTATCATAATAGTCAGAATACACCTTTCGTTGAAACAGACGAGACCAATCCACAAGGTGTTTACGCAGCTTCTAAATTGGCTGGTGACCGAACGGTTTTAAATATCAATTCAAATAATCTGGTCATCAGAACCTCATGGGTCTATTCTACCTTTGGACATAATTTTGTAAAAACGATGCTTCGTCTAGGAGCAGATCGAGATAAATTGACGGTTATTTTTGATCAGATTGGCACACCGACTTACGCCTATGATTTGGCAAAAGCCATGTTGGATATTATCGTGAAAATTGAAAATAAAATGGTGGAATCTGATAGCATCGGTGGCGTATATCACTATAGCAACGAAGGAGTTACTTCTTGGTATGATTTCGCGACCGCCATTTTTAGAATAGAAAATATCAATTGTCAGGTGTCGCCGATTGAAACTAAAGATTATCCAACGGCAGCTAAGCGACCCCATTTTAGTCTATTGAATAAAGGCAAAATTAAGGAAGTTTTTGCACTAGAAATACCGCATTGGGAAGCGAGTTTAGAAGCATGTCTAAAGGCATTGCGGGTTAATTCGTAGTTCCTTGTATGTTTTACTAAGGAAACCTTCCCTAATCAAATAAATGGTTAGGGAAGGTTTTTTATTTGTAGAAATATCTATTCCTCCTCCTTGTCTTTTTTCTTTTCCTTTCCTAAAATGCCTTTAATAAAATTCATAATTGCTTTCCATAAATCCATAGTTAAGGGGGTTTAATTTTTTTGAACGATTTTTTAAAGTAAAGATACAAAAAGGCAGGATCGGTTAGCTTGATCTAGCATTTTCTTTGCTAATCCATGATCACAAAACCATTTGAATCTCATCACAATTTTGAAAAAGCCTATAATTTTCCGATTTTACAGGCTCTTTTGCCGACCCATAATTGGTTAGGCAACTTTACCAAGTTAAACAAACACCTCTATGAATAACGCAAAAATAGCCGGAATAGGTTACTATGTACCTGAAAAAATTGTTACCAACAACGACTTAACCAAAGTGATGGATACCTCTGATGAATGGATTCAGGAACGGACGGGAATCAAAGAAAGACGCTACGCCGAAAAACACAAAGAATCTACTTCCACCTTAGGAGCCAAAGCGGCAGCTATTGCTATCGAACGAGCCGGAATCACCACTGCTGATGTAGACTTTATCATTTTTGCGACGCTCAGCCCTGATTATTATTTCCCAGGTTGTGCAGTGTTACTCCAACGTCAATTAGGCATGCAAGGCATTGGAGCCTTAGATATCCGAAACCAATGTAGTGGCTTTGTTTACGGTCTTAGTATCGCTGACCAATTTGTCAAAACAGGGATGTATAAAAATGTGTTGCTCGTTGGCTCTGAGGTACACTCCTAC
The DNA here is from genome assembly GCA_964645475.1 of uncultured Saprospiraceae bacterium. Classification (GTDB taxonomy): domain Bacteria; phylum Bacteroidota; class Bacteroidia; order Chitinophagales; family Saprospiraceae; genus JALZUU01. Next base: position 5,594 of record CAZYAC010000084.1, read on the forward strand.
GGCATTGATTTTTCCACCAAAGGTCGAAACGTAACCGTTATTTTTGGGGACGGAGCCGGAGCAGTGGTGCTTCAACCGACCAATGATGCAAACTCAGGAATTTTATCTACGCATCTTCATGCAGACGGTGACTATGCCGAAAAATTAGCTTACATCAATCCCGGCTGCCATAGTGGTGTACATCTTGGTAAAGAGCAATTTGGCTATCCCGAACAGGAATTTGGTGGTGCTTTTTTAACCGAAAAAATGTGGGAAGATGGAAACTATTATCCCAATATGGAAGGGCAAGCTGTTTTTAAAATGGCCGTGCAAAAATTCCCAGAGGTCATTATGGAAGCATTGCAAACCAACGGTCTCCAACCAACCGATATCGATATGTTGATCCCTCATCAAGCCAATCTACGGATCAGTCAGTTTGTTCAAAAAAGACTTGGGTTACGCGATGATCAAGTCTGGAATAATATCCAAAAGTATGGTAATACCACTGCTGCTTCTATCCCGATCGCACTTTGTGAAGCCTGGGAGGCTGGAAAAATTAAAGAAGGCGATCTCGTTTGTATGGCCGCTTTTGGTAGTGGCTTTACTTGGGGTTCGGCTTTGATTAAATGGTAGTAACCAATTATTGAAAAGTTGAACCTGTCTTCTTACCTTCCTGCAAAGACAGGTTCAACAATTCGATATTTCTCTATTTCTGTCTTTCAGGGTGCAAAAAAAAAATTACTTCTTCTTCAATTTCTAGTATCTTTTTACTTTCAAATTCCCTATCTTGGACAGACGCTAAACTGGAATTTTTTATAGAGAAACCAGATAGATGCATTTGATCTTATTCAAACGCTTTTTTAGCATAAAGTCTAATTAACAAAAACAGAAACCTTGAACCTCAAATACATACCAGTAATTCGGTATTACGCCATTCTTATTCTCTTAACGCTCCTTCCTTGCATTATTGGAGCGCAGTCGGTCGTGATCAATGAATTCTCTGCATCTAATATTAATGGATTGGAGGATAATTTAGGAAAGTATCCCGATTGGATTGAATTATACAATACCACCAATGCTACGATTAATCTCACGGGGTACTATCTGAGTGATAAAATTGACAATCCGACCAAATGGCAGATTCCTGCTGGAGTCGTTATTCCCGCTAATGATCACCAAGTTTTTATTTGTGATGGCCGTGATGAAATGTCCTTTTCAGGAATTCATACCAATTTTAAGTTGACCCAGATGAAGCAGGAATATATCGTGTTAAGTGATCCTTCTGGTACTCCAATAGATTTTATTCAGATGGTTAATCCAACCCAACAAGATCACGCACGTGGACGGATGACGGACGGCGCAGTAGAATGGGGAGTAACTACCCAACCTTCTCCGAACCAGGTAAACCAGAATTATAAAAGCGAATACACAGATGCCCCCATCTTTTCTGAGTCAGCAGGGTTTTATAGTAGTTCCGTCGAATTAACTTTAATTAGTGGAGCCGATGCTCAAATTCGCTATACCTTAGATGGTACCGAACCAGCGTTTAATTCTCCTATTTATAATACACCCATTAACATCAATAATACTACCGTTGTAAAAGCAAAAGCATTTCCATTGGTCGATACCCACACGGCGAGCTTTACGATCGTTCAAACTTATTTTATCAATGAGACGCATTCACTTCCCGTCCTTTCTGTTTCTTCCGATCGAGTAGAGACCTTATTGGGTGGCAATGATTTTAGTCGAAATTATATAACCCACACCGAATATTTTGAAGATGGAAATCGCGTTTTTGATATGCTTGGACATTTTCGTTCTCATGGTAACGATTCTTGGAATCTTAATCAACGTGGTATCCGGTTTTACGTCGAAGACGATTATGGTTACGCGCATAAAATTGATCATCAATTATTCCCTTCTTCTGATCGGACCGACTTCGATGTTTTTATTTTAAAAGCTAGTGCTTCAGATAATTTTCCCAATGCACACTTGCAGTGGGATCGACCTTCCTGTCATCTTCGGGATGCCTACGTCCAAGAACTTTCAGATCGGAATGACCTCAACTTGGATGAGCGCCGTTATCGACGCTGTGTGATGTATGTCAATGGAGAATATTGGGGTGTTTATGAAATGCGGGAACGAATTGATTCGGATTATACCAAACATTATCATGATCAAGGTGAAAAATGGGTGGACATGCTCGAATATTGGGGTGGACTTGATACGCGATACGGCTCGGATGATGATTGGGAAACGCTATATGATTTTATGATTCAAAATGATTTATCAATTCCTACTAACTATGATTATGTAACCGAAAGATTGGACGTGAGTAGTTTGATTGACTATGTAATTCTAAACACCTTTGTGGTCAATACGGATTGGCTTAATTGGAATACTAAATGGTGGAGAGGAACCAAAGGGGATGGAACTGGTTGGCGTTATTGCCTTTGGGATATGGATAATATTTTTGGTCTAGGGCAGAATTTTACGGGCCTTCCAGATGTTACTTGGCAAAGTGACCCTTGTGATGTGGAAGGTGTTTTTGGAGATATTGGTGATCCAGAGATTGGTCATATTGAAATGCTAGTCGCCCTATTTGAAAATGAAGAATTTTTTCAACAATATGCCAGTCGCTACGCAGATTTGGCCGCGACGACTTTTAGTTGTGAAAACATGTTGGGGCTGCTCGATGAAATGATTGCCGAAATTGAACCTGAAATGCCTAGACAAGTAGAGCGTTGGAATGGGGACCTGGATGATTGGTATGAAAATCTGGATTCCCTTCGAGCCCAAATTCAAAATAAATGTGTCGTAGTGGTAGATCAAGTAGCCGATTGTTATGAAGACGAAGGACTCACCGGACCTTTCGATATTTTGGTAGATATTTTTCCTCCCGCTAGTGGACGCGTGCAGATGAATAGTGTTATTGGTACTGCTTATCCTTGGACAGCATCTTATTTTGGAGGAATTAATTTAAACCTTATCGCTATACCAGAAAATAATTTTGCATTCTCTCATTGGGAAGTATCCAACAATATTTTTGGTCCTGACGAAATGCAAACTGCCATTAGCATGAGTCTTGAAACGGGAGATACGATTGTCGCTAATTTTCTGGATGTTAATTGTGGTGTTATGCCGATGATCAATGGCCCTACGGAACTCTGTGAAGGTAGTAACGCTAGTTTAACAGTTACGACGGGTTTTACATCTTACCTTTGGTCGGATGGTAGCACGGAAAGTGAACTTACGGTGAATGGTCCTGGCACCTATGGTTTGACGGTGACAGATGGAGCAGGTTGCTTTGGCGTAACCAGTTTTGAAGTAGATGGTTTTCCAGCGGTGGATTTACAGATAATAGGTATGTTAAGTCTTTGCGATGGAGCTGCTACGAGTTTGGCTGCTACGCCGGGTTTTGATCAATACAATTGGTCCAATGGAGGTAATACAGAAACCATAGTAGTCGCTACGCCAGGGATATATACAGTGAGTGTGGTTGACGATAATAATTGCGAGGTGACCACAAGTGTTACCGTGGAGGCAGAAGAAGAAATTATTCCAAACATCATGGGACCTGCCTCTATTTGTACAGGCGGAATGGCTAATCTTATTTTGTCTGAAATTTACACAGAATACGAATGGAATGATAATTCTACAATGCCAGATTTATCCATTACAACTCCTGGTATTTATTCCGTTACCGTAACCAACGAAAGTGGATGTACCGGAACGGCCAACTATACTGTAAGCCCTGGATCAGACTTAGAACTTACAGAGACAGGACGAACGGCGGTTTGTTCAGAAGGACAACCTGCCACCTTGGGCTTAGTGAATACTTATGCTAGTTATCAATGGTCAACCGGCAGTAATCAAAATACGATTGACGTCAATACGCCAGGAGTATATACGGTCACCGTTACGAATGCGGAAGCGTGTACCGGAATAACAGAATTTATTATAGTCGATCTGGAAATTCCTACTACTAGTGAAACCATTAATCTTTGTTATGGGGAGACCTATAATGGAGTGGTGTATACCGACGATAGTCAGCTAAATCTCCCTTTGATTAGCTACCTCGGATGTGATAGTTTGCATATCATTAATCTAATAGTTGCTTCTGAAATTACAATTTCGTTCAATATCAATGGCGCTTGTTCAGGACAGGGATATATTGGAACAGAAGTGACGGGGGGAGCGGGAGCGTTGACTTACTTGTGGAATACAGGAGCGACCACTGCTGATTTATCGGGCGTAGCTTCTGGTACCTACTCGGTGACGATTTCGGATGCTGCGGGGTGCAGTCGTATCGCCTCCGTTAATATCGATGCTGGGACTCCGATTGAATTTAATGCTGAAACAGATGATGTTAGTTGCGAAAATGCAGAAGATGGGATGATCTTACTAGAAATAACTGCTGGAACACCTCCTTATATCGTTAATTGGTCCAATGGTGGAACAGGAATATTACAAGAGAATTTACCAGTGGGGGATTATGTTTTTGAAATTCTAGATGCGAATGATTGCAACCTGATTGGATCTATTACCATTGGTAGTTCGGGTGAAATATTTACGGATGTCATCACAACAGGAACTCAGACTAATACGGGATCGGCCATCGCGAATGTTTCTGGTGGGCAAGGTCCTTATACCTATCAATGGAGTACGGGTGGATCGGGTATTTTTATTGAAAATCTCACGCGTGGCAACTATAGTGTTACCATTACAGATGCGAATGGATGTACGGGTGTTACAGATTTTTTTATAGATTATCCAACGGCTACGGAGTTACCAACTTACCTGTCGTTATTCCGTATTTTTCCTAACCCTTCTAATGGAATTTTTAGAGTAGATTTATTATTTGAAAATGCGTTATCTGTGGATTTGAAAATTATTGACCTGACTGGAAGGACGATATTTTTTACCAATAAAAGGGGTTACGAAATTTCAGTAGACGTGGATATTTCAACGGCAGCAGCGGGAACTTATTTATTAATGGTCGAAACAAAACATGGAATAGCGGTGAAGCCGGTGGTTTTGACGGGACTTTAGAGAATTAAAAAATAAAAATGAATTCAGAAAATATAGTTCAAGCACAAGTCAACGCTTATAATGAAAGGAATCTGTCAAAATTTTTAGACTGTCATGCCGATAATATTGAATTATATAGTTTTGCAGAAGATAAGCCATATTCAATAGGTAAAGAGCATCTAAAAAATATTTATCAAGATGTTTTTGAAAACTCACCAAACTTAAAGGCCGAAATACTCAACAGAATGGTCATGGGCAATACGGTAATAGACCACGAAAAAGTTACTGGAAGAAAAGGTGTTGAGACTTCCATAATCATAGCTATTTATGAAATAGAAAATGGATTGATCGCAAAAGCTCGTTTCATAAGAGACACGGAATAAATAACTGTCTGAAGTTGGGCTAGATTATTTTATGCCTGAATGAAGAAGAAAACATAGGCGATGCCCGGCATCGACGGGACTTTCTGATGAAATGTAGGTGCAAAAGAAACAGCACAAATCAGATACTTATTGTTTTCGGACCCCTAAAAGAAAAATAACTAAGGAAGATGTTTATCCTTTTCCTCTTTATTTTTTAACTATTTTTGCCTTTCACTATTCTATTTAAAAAAAACTATGTCCAATTCTATTCACCAATTTCAAGTTGAAGATACCACCGGAGCTATTGTCGATCTGAAAAAATACGCTGGTAAGGTGCTACTCGTTGTTAATACCGCTTCTAAATGTGGTTTTACACCACAATTAAAAGATATGGAAGCCTTGTATGGGGACTATAAAGATCAGGGATTAGAGGTACTCGCCTTTCCTAGTAATGACTTTGCCGGACAAGAACCACTCGACGGAGAAGCCATCGCGCAATTCTGTGTTATGAAATACGAAGCTTCTTATCCTATTTTTAATAAAATAAAAGTGAAGGGTAAAGACGTTCATCCATTGTACGAGTTTCTTTCTAATAAATCCAAAAACGGAAATGTTTCCTCTAGACCTAAATGGAATTTTCACAAATACCTTGTCGATAAAGAGGGTAAAGTCATAGATTATTTTCTCAGTATCACCAACCCTAATAGCGGTAAAGTAAAAAAAGCCATTGAGAAATTACTCTAGTGTTATAGGCAGTAAATAAATGAGTATATTCAATTAAAGCTGTAACCTCAATCGTAACTTTAATTACAAATTTTAAAACCTAGAACTTTGCCCTAATTTTGGAGAAAAATCCAGTTAAAGACAAAGCCATTGAAATTGAAATTGCTTTTGAGATTGAAAATAGGTGGAGAGAAGTTTTCATCATGTACGTTAAAACTTACTTCCCAAGACACTAAGTACAAAGTATTAAGTTTTGTCGCATCATTGCATTTGGCCTTATGACTTTCATATAATTTATACGACAAAATTTCATGCCATGTACTTAGTAATTTACTATGGTTAATTGGTTAATCAGTTATATCAGTGAATTAGTTATAACAGTTATTCTTAAGCGATACTTTTCTATTAGAATAAGATAACCTACCGATCAACCGATTCAACAAATCAACCGATTCAACAAATCAACAAATCAACAAAAAAAATGAAAGTAAATATACTCGCCATCGGTGTTCATCCTGATGATGTAGAATTAAGTTGTTGTGGAACTTTGTTGCGACATATTGATCTGGGATATGCGGTTGGGTTGCTGGATTTGACGCGTGGAGAAATGGGCACCCGAGGTACGGCAAAGACGCGTAAAAAAGAAGGACTAGATGCTGCTAAAATCATGGGCGCTAATTTCCGCCAAACCTTAAATCTGGGAGATGGCTTTTTCGACCTGAGTAAAAAAAATAAGAAAAAAATCATCAAAGTGATCCGTAGCTGTCAACCGGAAATCGTTTTGGCTAACGCCCTCAGCGATCGACATCCCGATCATGGTCGTGCCGCTCAGTTGATAACGGATGCTTGTTTTTTGGCGGGACTGCGAAAAGTGGAAACGAAAAAGGATGGGAAAAAACAAAAAGCCTGGCGCCCTAAAGTGGTCTATCATTATATTCAAGACCATACGTTACATCCTGATCTGGTCGTTGATATTACTCCGTATATGGATAAAAAATTGGCGTGCATTCTTGCTTATAAAACCCAGTTTTTTGATCCTAAAGCAAAAGTAAAAGCAAAAGCAAAAGGACCACAAACGCCAATTTCCGGAGAAGATTTTTTTGAATCTATTAAGGCCAAGAACCGAGTACACGGACGATATATCAATGCCAAATTTGGAGAAGG
>CAZYAC010000084.1:12952-15365 GCA_964645475.1 uncultured Saprospiraceae bacterium
CCAATTTTCGGATTGGCCCAAAATTGTAATGTTCAATTGGACGGAATGGTCACTGATCACGATTCGGACGAACCACTCGAATTGGTCAATATTTACATCGCTGAAACCCAGCAAGGAATATTAACAGATCATCATGGTGTCTTTAAAATTCCTAACCTTTGTCCAGGCGAATATCATTTGACTATTAGTCATGTTGGTTGCGAAGCGGCTTATCTATTTTTGGAGTTGACAGCCGATACCACGGTTAATATCACCATGGAGCACTCCGACAATGTACTCGAAGATGTGATTGTGGAAGGAAGTTCACAAACGGGTACCACCCAAAGTACACAAGCTATTTCGGAACAAACAATTACGGACAATGCCACTAAAAGTTTAGCCACGTTGCTGGAATCTATGGCCGGTGTTAGTACCTTAAAAAACGGTAGTGGAATTTCCAAACCTGTCATTCATGGACTTTTTGGTAATCGGATTACCATCCTGAATAATGGCGTAGCACAAAGTGGACAGCAATGGGGCAATGATCATAGTCCAGAGATTGATGCGTTAGTAGCTAATAAAATCCGAGTAATCAAAGGAGTAGCAGCGCTAGAATACGCCGGCGCTAATCTGGGAGGAATCGTTATGGTCGAACCGGCACCAATTGGTCGGGAGCCACATCTACACGGGAAAGGAACGTATTTTTTTGAAACGAATGGACAAGGTCACGGCGTTAATCTACAATTAAAACAATATACTTCTCGACTGGCTTGGAAAATCAACGGAACTTTTAAAAAACGAGGAGACCAAAAAACACCGAACTATTTTTTAAATAATACCGGAAGTGAGGAAATGAATGTGGCGTTACAATTAGAAAAATCCTTTTCCTCAAAATTTTTCACGACCCTTTATTTTAGTTCCTTCAATACGCAGTTGGGCGTCTTACGAGGATCACATATCAGCAGCCCCAATGATCTGAGAATGGCCTTTGAACGAGAGACTCCTTTTTTTACCGAAGAGACGTTTAGTTATGGATTAGGATCGCCTAAGCAAAAAGTAAATCACCAGTTTTTAAAATTAACGGGTAAATACTTTTTTAACGATAATCAATGGCTGGAGACGATGGTAGCGGGTCAGCTAAACGAGCGAAAAGAATTTGATATTCGGCGGGGTGGTCGGAGTGGTATTCCAGCGCTAAATTTACAACAATATAATTTGCTGATTAGTGAAAGGTATCATCATCGTCTTTCCGCTACATTGGATTTTATCGCCGGATTACAATATAATTTTACCGATAATACCAATGACTCAGATACAGGTGTTTTACCGCTAATCCCAGATTATTTATCCAATGAAATTGGGAGCTTTGTACGACTAACCAAGCAGGTGAAGAAAAATAGATGGGAGCTAGGTGCCCGTTACGATTATCTCCAACAAAATGTAGCCACCATTACTCGGACGGCAAATCCGAGTATCGAACGATTTGATAATAATTTTCATAATCTGAGTGCCACCGCAGGCTGGACGTATCTCTTTCGACCCAACCTGCGCTTGACCGGTAATCTTGGTTTGGCAACCCGTAATCCTGCCATCAATGAATTGTATAGCAATGGTTTACATCAAGGCGTTAGCGGAATTGAAGAAGGGGATGTTAATCTAAAAAAGGAACAATCACTTAAATCTACTTTGTCCTTTAGTGGTAGTGAACACGATCATTTTTCTTTTGAAATTTTAGGATATTACCAGCGGATCAAGGACTATATTTATTTAGATCCACAAGATTCTCTTCGGGTGACCCTTCGTGGTACCTTTCCTGTATTTAGGTATGAACAAACGGATGCGAGTATTTATGGTTTAGACCTTTCGGGAAAATTTCAGATCCTTCCAGCTTTTCACGCCAATTTATCTTATAGTTTTATTCGAGGAAAAGATTTGACCAATAACCTACCCCTTGTCAACATTCCTGCGAATACGATTAATTTTTCACTAGCGTACGAAGTTCCCAAACAAGTAAAATTGAATAAAGTTATTTTTGAAAATATCGTATTTGAAGTTGAAAATAGATATGTTTTTAAACAAAATAATCTAGAACCAGAACAGGATCTTGTACCCACTCCAGATGCTTATTACTTACTAGGCGCAAGTGCTGCTTCCGATATTCAATTGGCCAAACTCCGCCTTCGCTTTTTTACCAAAATAGAAAACGCACTGAACGTTAGGTATCGAGATTACCTAAATCGACAGCGCTATTTTGCCGATGATTTGGGCGTGAATTTTAAGGCAGGGATGACCGTGAAGTTTTAAAATAGGTTGTTGGCAGAGCTTTGTTAACGACCTATTTACATGCACCTAAGTTATATACATGTGTATAACATAAAAAAAACATTTTTGCTATTTTTTTACTTTTTAGTGTTAAATGGCTAGTACTTTTGTA
>CAZYAC010000085.1:0-15324 GCA_964645475.1 uncultured Saprospiraceae bacterium
AAGAATAACACGAAAGAAGGACCTGCCTTTGCTGGCCATGCAGGCATTATTAATTATTCATTAACCCATTATTCATTACTCCTCACTAGGCTTTCCAAACTTCCGCACAATTCCAAAAAGTATCCCAACACTCACTAACATCAACAAGAAACAAATCAATATTCCTCCACCGAAATAGGTCGCTAAACTCCCTGCTATTAAACTCGTGATTCCAACCGTTAATGCGTATGGAAGTTGGGTCCGCACGTGGTCGATATGATTACAATCACTAGCTAAGGAGCTCAAAATAGTCGTATCCGAAATTGGTGAACAATGATCTCCTACTACAGAGGCCGCTAGTACCGTCGCAATTACATTTAGTAATATTTCCATACTGATATCTGGAGAAATTTCCGGTGTCTGACAAATGGCCCAAGTAGCCGGAATGGCGATTGGATAAAGTATAGCCATGGTGCTCCAACTTGATCCCGTAGAAAATGCAATAAAAGCAGCTAGAATAAAAATAATCGCGGGCATTAGATATGGACTCAGACTGTCTTGCAATAAATTGGTAATATAGGTAGCTGTATGTAATTGTTCGGTCGTAATGGCCAATGACCAAGCTAACGTCAAAATAATCAAAGCAGGTAACATAGTTTTAAATCCAATCGTCATATTATGCATCGTATCAATTAACTTCATGATTTTTTGTCCTACGGTCATGATAATGGCCACCAGCAAACCACCAAACGAGGCCCAGAGCAATGCTACATAAGAATTGGAACTTCCAATTAATTTTCCGACACGCATAAAGAAAGAGGCATCTTCTCCACTCAAATGATACATTAACGGCCATACATCACTCCAAGACTCGGAGGCTGGAATGATGGGGTTTTTAAGAGCCGTTAATTCTCCGTACACCGAAGCGATTCCCGTATCAATTAAACCGAAGATAGTTAGCAATATTACTACAAGCACTGGGATTGCCGCGTTATACCATTTTAACGGAGCACCTTTTACAGGAGACAAATCTTCCATGTCAGGTTCGTCCTCATCTTCGTTTCGGGCACTGCTCACTTGTCCGGTGGTTCGAGCACGATTTTCTGCTTTCCACATGGGACCATAATCTCGTCTCGTAAAAATCAGAATTAAAATAAAGATCAATGTCAAAATTGGGTAGAAAGAATATCGTAAGGAACTAACAAATAAGGCATAAGGCGTCATCCCTGCATCGAATCCTTGTAAGGTTGCCGTAGCATCAGCAATATAGCTCAACTCCGCCCCAATCCAAGTGGTAATAAAAGCTACCGCTGAAACCGGAGCTGCAGTACTATCAACTATATAGGCTAGTTTTTCCCGCGAGATCTTAAATTTATCAGTCACCGAACGCATGGTATTACCGACAATCAAAGTGTTAGCGTAATCATCAAAAAATATAGCCACGCCCAGTACCCAAGTAATGAACTGCGTACTTTTGGCATCTTTGGCATAACGAGATAAGGATTTTACAACACCTGCCATGCCTCCATTCCGAGAAATGACCGCTACCATGCCTCCAATCATTAGCGAAAAAACAATGATAGAAATATGATCGGCATTGGCTAAGGCTATAATCACATATTTTTCTACCACCTCAAAAATAGAAATCAGGAAATAGTAGAGCGACTCAATACGTAACCCACCTGCGATAAAGGCACCTGCCCAGATTCCAATAAAAAGAGAAACAATCACTTCTTTGAAAATTAAGGCCAAAAGAATCGCAATCAGAGGAGGAACTACTGATAACCACATTGGAATATTCCTTACTCGGTGGGAACCGTTAGATTTTTTGGCTACATGGACTAGTTTGTATTGTTTTTTATCCGAAGTATTTTTATGGGTCAATAAAACTAATTTTCCTCTCTGAGTTACCGGATAAGGAAAGGTAGCCTTACCATTGACAAATTTTAAGAAAACTAGCTTTGGAGTGTCACTCTTTAAGCTATCCTTAATCTCTAAACTGGCAGTACCATTAATGCCTGGGGCCGTAAAAATCAGCTGATCCTGCTCCATTTGGATTTGATAGTCCGTCAAGGCGACAGTAGGTATTGGCGAAGTTTGGCCAACTGAATTATTGTAAACTAGTGTACAAATTAAAAACAACAAATATCGTAAGTAGTGGTTTCTCATTATGTAATGCGTATTTTAGCAGAAGTATTCTTCGTTAATAAACAACTTCCAAGTAACAAATTAATTCTCGTACCACCAAAGTTAGGAATGAGATATTAATAAATTGAGAATTCTCAGCCTATGATTTCTATTCGAGTTTTTACATTTTCAGTATGCTTTATCTTGTTTTTCAGCACCCTTACTGGACAGGATTTATCACCACTAACCTTCGATTTTAACGTAAATAATGCGGTTATAAAAAACCCACTGACAGGAGGAATCAATACACCGCAGGTTTCCAACGCAGATTTTAATAATGATGGTTTATTGGACCTCTATGTTTTTGATCGAAGTGGTAACGTTTCTATTGTCTATTTAAATGATGGAATTGCAAATCAACCGGAATATACCTATGCTCCTCGTTACGCGGAGAATTTTCCGGATCTCGTAGATTGGGTATTACTTCGAGATTTTAATCAGGATGGAGCGATGGATATTTTTACTGCTGCTCGTACACCTGGTATTTCGGGAGTTGAAGTATTTCGAGGTTATTATGAAGATGATATTTTAAAATTTACTCCTTTTTATTTTCCACAACTTCAATTTAACGTGATTCCTTTCCGTTTGGCTACTGGAGGTTTTACTAACCTATACGTCTCTTCACAAGATTTACCTGCGATTGATGATATTGACGGAGATGGAGATATGGATATCATTTCTTTTGGCGTTAATGGTGGATATATGGAATATTTTACCAATCAATCTATAGAAGATGGCTTTGGAGTGGATAGCCTTTTGTTCGACCGAGAAACGGATTGTTTTGGTGGTATCTTTGAAGATGGCTTGTCTACTTGCGTTTGTTTGCCGATTGAGCCGGGTGCCTGTTGCATGGGGTTGACTGACTTACAAGGAGATACCCGACATGCTGGTTCCACCATTTTGACTTTTGATAATAACGGAGATGGAGACAAAGACGTGGTGCTAGGTGATATTTCTTTTGATGCCTTGACTTTCCTAGAGAATGGTGGTAATGCAGATATGGCGACGATGGTTGACCAAGACTGTAATTACCCTTCTACGGACGTGCCGGTCGATCTGGCTTCTTTTCCGGCTTCTTTTTTTGTGGATGTTAATAATGACGGAAAACGTGATTTACTAGCGGCACCCAATTCTCCCCGTCGGGTAGAGGATTTCTTTAATCTATGGTACTATCGAAATGACGGTACCGATGCGATCCCTGATTTTAATTTTCAAAGAGAAGATTTACTGACCCATAATACCATCGACATGGGAAGCGGGAGTAGTCCTGTATTCGTGGATTTTGATCAGGATGGTTTAAAAGATATTATTGTAGGTACCAATACCTTTTACCAACCTTTTAATGAAAGAGATCCTCGATTGTTTTTATACCGTAATACTGGAACAGCCACCGAACCGGCATTTACGCTTTTTGATGATGATTATCTAGACTTTTCTCAATACCACAGTAACGCTTGGGGCTTTGCACCTACTTTTGGAGATTTGGATAGTGATGGTGATCTTGATCTGATCGTTGGATATCAGAATGGGTCTTTGTTCTATGGTGAAAATACCGCTGGCGCTGGAAATACTTTTCAATTTACCATTACCCCAAACTATCTAGGAATCGATGTTGGTCAGAATAGTACTCCGACTTTGGTAGATATCAATCGAGATGGTGCGCTGGATTTGGTGATTGGAGAGCGGAACGGAAATTTAAATTATTTACCTAATATTGGTACACCGACCAATCCAGTTTTTCAACCCGTACATGATGGTGCACCCAATAATCCGTTTTTTGGGCAAGTGGATGTGGCTGCTTTTGGTTTTGATATTGGAATGTCCGCTCCCATTTTTGTGGATTTTGAGGGAAGTTATACCTTGTTCTGTGGAAGCCATCTGGGAAATATTTATCGATATGATAATATTGAAAATAATCTAGATGGTGCTTTTAACTTAGTGGACGATACTTATGGAGATAATGTCAGAGTGGGGGAAGAATCGAGAATTAGTATGACCGATATTGATGGAGATGAAGTGTTGGATTTGTTATTAGGTAATTTTCGAGGAGGACTCAATTTTTACCAGACAGACCTTAATATAGATGGGACGGTTGGGTTCAATGACCTTTCTGAAGAACCTGCCTTTGAGGTTCTACCGAATCCAGCAACGGATTATGTAGAACTGCGAATGGAGGCTTTTACAGGGCAATTATATGAGGTCGCCATCTACGATTTATTAGGTCGAACCGTTTATAATCGCGCATTCAATGGAGAAACGATTCAAATTGATACCAAAAAATTTGGTTCGGGTATTTATTTTTGTAAAATTTCTTTGAATGGAAAAGGAAGTGTTAAAAAATTGATTGTTAATTAATAATAGTTTTTAAATTAATTTAATATATTAAGACAACCCATATAATCTCGAATTATACGGGTTGTTTTTATTTTTAACGGTACGCTTTTTGTTTTATTGATTTCATCTAAAATAATTCCCTTCCTTCCAACTCCTTGTATCTTTTCCTCCCTATATTTTTAAAAACAAAATAAGCACCATGCGTACCTTAACAACCAACTTAATTCTTTTAATTTTCTTGACGGTTCCCGGATTTATGTCTGCACAGTATATCATTAAATATCCTGCTCAGACAAATAGTGGAGTAATCGAAACCACTTGTGTCGATGTAGACCTTAATTGTGATAACGGCTACGTTGCTTGGGAAGACGGTCGAAGCTATGAAGGCGGGATCAAAGACGGTAAGCCGAATGGCGAAGGAAAAATGACCTGGTCCAACGATGTTTACTACGAAGGTAGTTTTAAGAATGGTAATCGTCACGGTTACGGTAAAATGGTTAACAATAAAACAACCTACGACGGAGAATGGAGAAATGATATGATTGGTGATCAGGGAGCTGCGATCTTCGAAAATGGAGATGAATACTTAGGAGCTTTCATGGATGGATCTATTCACGGAAAAGGTACCATGCGATATAAAAATGGCGCTTTATATAGCGGTGACTGGCAAAATGGAATTCCACACGGAGAAGGAACGTTAATCCGTTCTGATAAGAGTGTATTTAATGGAATGATTGACGGCGGAATGCGTCAGGGAGAAGGAATGATTACTTGGGCTAGTGGAGATACCTTAAACGGTGACTGGAGTATGAATAGATTGAGTGGAAAGGCCATCTTTAATTTCCAAAACGGCGATAAATTAATTTCCAACTGGAGAAAGGGTCGTTTGAGTAACCGTGCTGCCTACATTTTTAAAAATGGTAAAAAAATAGCTGGTAGCTTACAGCAAATAAAAGAAGAAGCAAATCTGCAAATCACAGATATCCTGAATACGGAAACTAATTTTCAATTAGCTTGGATGGGAATCGCCATGGAATTTAAAACCAACGGTGACTATGAGATGGCTGGAGACTTTCTTTCTTCTGCCAAAGAATATGCCTCTACCAGCGCTATGCACTACGATCTGATTGATCGAGTTATGGTAGAAGTGGAAGCGTTACAGAAAGAACGTGGATTGGCTAACTTGCCAAAAAATAAAGCAGAATAATTTAAAAAATGTCTTTTCTCACTAGAGGAAAGGCATTTTTTTTGTTTAAAAAGCGAAACCAATCTAGTATACAAAAAAGACTAGATCAAATACTGTTCTAAATTCTATTTTTTCAATTTCAACCTCAAAAACAACTTCAAATTTCCCGCTAATTCGAATGAAGTATTTTTATTAACCTAACTGTCCGTTAATTATCAGCAGTTAGTTTTAGAACTTGCCATTGAGGTTGAGATTGTTTTTGAAGTTTAAAATATTTTGACATGTTGTATCGAACAGTCCCATAGAATAATTGTGTAACCTATTTACCCACCGTCTCCGAAGCCAGAAATCCCTGCAACTCCCCCAATTCTCGAATCACGCGATCAGGAGCAGTGCCCCAAGGATCAAAAAATTGATGCGCATTCCGTTTAACCCAAACTGTTTTTAGACCCGCTGATTTTGCACCTAAAATGTCAAAACTATTTCCTGAAACCATACAAGCATCCGGTAAAGGAGTATTGGTAACTTTCAAAAAATATTCATAAACCAAGGGACTAGGTTTAAAATTTTGTACTGCTTCGGTACTGACAATACCTGTAAATAAATCTAAGATACCGGCTTGTTCTAGCAGGTGTTTTACAGCAGAACTACTACCATTAGAAAATGCATAAAAAGGAATATCTTTTTCTTTTAAATTACGAAGCACCTCTGCTACTTCTGGAAAGGTAGGTAAAGACCGATAAGCTTCCATGATTCTGTTCTCTTCTGCCTCTGTCAGAATAATATTGTAGTATTGACAACAATAAATCAGCGCCTGTCGGGTACAGACGGAGAAGTCTACATGGCGATTCATTAAGCCACGACGGAAGGAGTATTCGAGTTGTTTGCTACGCCAAGCATCCATCAATAATGGTGCATTGTCACCGACGAGACTGACCAATGCTTCTTGAATATCATTGGTATCTACCAAAGTCCCGTAAACGTCAAAAGCATACGTTACTGCCATAGTTAATAGTAAGTTTGTTTACACAAAAATAAGAAATCTGCCAGACTCCGTAAAGAGGGTTACTAATCTCTCTGTTCCACTCTTTTTCTTTTTTCATTTGAGCTGGTGCTATCTAAAATTCTTTTTAACAAAGAAGGTGATAGTCGATGTGTTTATTGATTAAATATAATAAACGGAAGTGGAAAAGTTAAATTTTTGAGTAAGAATTTAAAAACTGTTAAAGATCGTTCTAATCACTTCAATAAAAAAGCGACCCCCAAATGGAAGTCGCCTAAAATTTTATTTTCATTAATATAGCTGATGTGCTTACATCATGCCAGGCATTCCACCGCCCATACCCGCAGGCATGTGACTGTGACCACCAGCACCAGCTTCTTCAGGTTTGTCCGTCACTACACATTCTGTAGTAAGAACCATTCCTGCGATAGATGCTGCATTTTCTAGTGCGATACGCGTTACTTTCGTTGGATCGATAACACCGGCTTTTTTCAAGTTTTCGTATACTTCTGTACGCGCGTTAAATCCGTTATCACCTTTGCTCTTCAATACATTCATTAGAACGACAGAACCTTCAACACCTGCATTTTCAGCAATAATACGAATAGGTGCTTCCAAAGATTTGCGGACGATATTGATTCCGATTGTTTGATCTTCGTTTTCACCATCTACTTTATCCAATGATTTGATGGCCCGAACTAAAGCTACACCACCACCCACTACGATACCTTCTTCTACGGCTGCACGAGTTGCGTGTAAAGCATCATCTACTCGATCTTTCTTTTCCTTCATTTCTACTTCCGTGGCAGCTCCTACATAAAGAACTGCTACTCCGCCTGCTAACTTAGCCAAACGCTCTTGTAGCTTTTCGCGATCATAGTCAGAAGTGGTATTTTCAATTTGTGCTTTGATCTGAGCGATTCTAGCGTTAATGGCTTTTTTGGTACCTCCACCGTTTACGATGGTGGTATTGTCTTTATCCACGGTAATTTTTTCACAACCACCAAGATGTGCTAGTTCCGTACTTTCAAGTTTGTAACCTTGCTCTTCGGAGATAACAGTTCCACCAGTTAAGATAGCGATATCTTCGAGCATTGCTTTACGACGGTCGCCAAAACCAGGTGCCTTTACGGCTACAACTTTCAACTGAGCACGTAAGCGGTTAACCACTAATACACCCAAAGCTTGAGATTCGATATCTTCTGCGATGATTAAAAGCGGACGACCAGAACCAACTGCCTTTTCAAGAATCGGCACGATGTCTTGCATGTTAGCGATCTTCTTATCGTGGATTAAGATGAGTGGGTTTTCGTATTCGGTGGTCATGTCCTCTGTGTTGGTCACAAAGTAAGGAGATAAATAACCACGGTCAAACTGCATACCGAGTACTTCTTCTACGTAAGTATCTGTACCTTTTGCTTCTTCAACGGTAATCACACCATCTTTAGAAACACGCTTCATAGCATCAGCAATCAAGCTACCAATCTCGTTGTCGTTATTGGCAGAGATGGCTCCAACTTGCTGAATTTTATTGAAATCGTTACCGATTACTTCTGTCTGTTTTTTTAGGTTTGCGATGACCGCTTTAACGGCTTTATCGATTCCTCTTTTGAGGTCCATTGGATTGGCGCCAGCAGTAACGTTTTTCATACCAGCAGTTACCATAGCTTGAGCCAAAACAGTGGCGGTGGTAGTACCGTCACCAGCGATATCGGCGGTTTTAGAAGCTACTTCTTTGACCATTTGAGCACCCATATTTTCGACGGGATCTGTTAGTTCGATTTCTTTAGCTACCGTTACACCATCTTTGGTAATGGCAGGAGCGCCGAAGCTTTTTTGGATAACGACGTTACGACCTTTAGGTCCTAGCGTTACTTTTACTGCGTTGGCTAGAGCATCAATACCCGATTTAAGTTTTTCGCGGGCATCTGCATTAAATCTAATTTCTTTAGACATTGCTATATTTATTTTTTTGTGAATTAATTAGAAAGGTGATAAGCTATAAATTTGGTTTACAGTACCACTAGGATATCGTCTTCTCGCATGATTAGGTAGTCTTTACCTTCGTGAGATAATTCGGTTCCGGAATATTTGCCGTAGAGTACGACATCTCCTTTTTTGACAGTCATTTTGACACCGTCTTTACCTGGGCCTACTGCTACGACTTTACCACGTTGGGGTTTTTCTTTAGCAGTATCAGGAATGATAATGCCGCCTTTGGTTTTCTCCTCAGCTGGAGCTGGTTTCACGACCACTCGGTCATTGATTGGCTTCATGTTTAAGTAAATTTTGGTTTCGACGAAGCCTCGTTAATAATTGGAGGGTAGTCGAAAAAATTAAAAAAAAAGATCTATTAAGATTCTACGATTTTTGAAAAGAACTCGTAGAAAAAAAATTATTCTAATAATTACCTATATCATCACGCATTGTGCCAAATCGATAACGGTGACATATTTACCGAAAAGGGTACCAATAGGCTTAAAAAGAGCGAAAATTTGTCAGAGATAAAAGTAAGTATCAAGAAGGGATTGCCATTATGACAAGAAGCCCATAGTATGTTGTTCGGTTGTTGGTTAGTTCATGAGGTTTACTAAACCTTTTTTTATCTTGGTAGAATATTAAAAACCATCTCTAAGTATTTTTATTAGGTTTAGTAAACCTACCAAACCTAATTATAAGAGAGAAGCTATTTTACCTAAAATGACAGGTAAAATAGCTTCTCTTTTTCCACGGGAATATACCGGGATTTATTCTGAAAGCAAGGCTGGTCCTTCTGCACCAGCTCCAGTGATCATTAAACTTGTAACAATGCACAAAACGAATAGTGCGATGGCCAAATACCAAGTTGCCTTTTCGATAAAATCCGTAGATTTTGCGGCACCAAACATTTGGGTAGTCGCAGTACCTCCAAGGCTGGCATCAACACCACCTCCTTTTGGATTCTGAATCAAAATTGCACCCATTAATAGGACACAAATCATGGCAATTAAAATCGTCATTGCTGTTAACATGAGCTATTTCTTTTTAAGTTTTTTAATTAGCGATGCAAAGAACGCCTTTTTTTCTGGAATAATCAAACTCAATCGTTCGTATGCTACAATTGCTTTTTCAATTTTTCCTTGTTTTGCATATAAGTCGGCCAGCGTCATTGAAATGGTCTCTCCGTCCTCCACGATGCTGCGATTAGCAAATTTGCGGATTGCTTTTTTCTTACTTATTTTCTTATTGGAGGCCTTTTTTTTCTTTTTCTTAGAATTTTTAGGATCAGACTCCTTCTTTTTGCTTGTTTTCTTAGTTTTCTTTTTGGTCTTGGAAGCTTTTGCTGGTTCCTCTTTGATTTTCTTTTTAGATCGTTTTTTACCCTTACCTTTTTTCTGTTTGTTGGAAGATTGGTATTTTTTCATCCATTTGCCCAATTTGGGTTGGACGGTAAGTTCTTCTTCCGAAGTAGGATCCAGGTCTTCTGGTAATAAGATTTCGTTGAAATCTTCCAGCAATAAATCTGATATTTCGGTTTCGTTATCATCCTCTAGCTCGACCTCTTTCTCTCCTTTAGCGAATTTTTCCGGAATAACTTCAATTAAGGGTTTGCTTAATAAATCATCCATTTCATCATCAAAGTTAAATTGATTGGGAAACTCAATAATTTCCGGTTCCTCAACAAAAATCGGTGGTGTTTCAATTTCCTGAATCTCATCATCCAATTCCAAATCTAAGTCGGATACTTCTACTGCTTGAGGTTCTGATAAATCTGGAATATTACTGCCAGAGGCAATGGGCTCTTCTGGCTCCGACTTAACAATGATTCGCTCGTTAATTATACGGGGCTGATCGGCAATTGGTTCATGCTTAACAATGATCTTTTTTTCGACCGGAGGGATTTCAGGATCATCTGCCTTGTTAGGCAATTGGGTTATTTTAGAAACAATGGGAGGAACCGCGTCAATATCTGTTATATTTTTGACTCGAATAGAAGTTTCATTTGGTGGTGGCTGATCCGCTGGCGGCGTATCCGTGATAATATCAGCTACGTGGTTGGGGATATCCTCATCGATTGGTGTATCCGGAATATATTCAACCCGTGGTAGATCCTCATCCGGAAGGTTGGCCATCAGATCTTCAGGAACTACTGTAAGCGTGGAATTTCCTTGAGCGGGTTCCACCTCAGGCTCAGGTTCGACAATAGGTTGAGAGGGACAGTCGCTTTGTTGAAGTTGCTTACGCAAAAAGGACCGATTATTCATATAAGTAGCGGCTGTTTTGAGGTGCCGTTCGAAATCGGGGTGTTGTTCTTGCATACTTTTTTGTGCTAACAAAAAATGCAGATTTTGGCTATAAGGATAATCAGTCAATGCCTGTTTCAGCCGCTCAAAGGGGATTTCTTTGAGTCGATCAGGATGGAGGATACAATTTAGTAATTCTTCTTGCTTCATAACATTGAGCTAGTGTTTCAAGATTATGATGAAAATTAAAGGTGAAAATACGAAAAGACCCTAAATAAAAAAAGTAATTGAATTAGTTAAGGCTTATTTGGAGAGACTACCAATCGGTAAAGGAGAAATTGAAAATATCTTCTACGATTTGATCATTAATGTCATTAATGAGTCCATCTTGTACATCCAGTAGGTTATCACTGGCAGGAAAATTAGCGAAATAGCTAAAATTCTTTTTCCATTTGTTATCCTCATTGCGGTTGTTGACGTATTCGACTGCTACGGTAATCGTGAGTCGATTAAAGGAAGTGGTTTCACCGGGTTCAGGTGCTTCCGCACTGACTCGAAAACTAGAAATGGAACCAGTAAAGTCAATATCCGGATCGGTATCTTTAAGATTGAGTCGAGATTCATTTCTGATTTTATCGCGTAATACTTCCGTGAAATCCTGCCCTAAAGTTGGCGGAGCATCGTTGGAGGCATTATCAAAAATAGAAACGTAAAAGGTACTGATGGACGGATCAATTGATATTCCTTTAAAAGAATAACAAGAGGGCTGACTAACAAGAAATATTGTCAACAAAAAAACAGAACAGATTGAATAAGTTTTATTTTTCAATACAAGTATTTTTTGCAATAAGATTTTCTAATTTAACAACCTGCCTGCTCAACAACTCAAATCTGAATATCATACCCCTTAATCTTACGGTACAAAGTTCGTTCTGAAATATCCAAGTCTTTAGCTGCTTCTTTCCGCTTTCCGTTGTGTTTTTTTAGGGCTTTCAAAATCATATCTTTTTCCATATCCGCTAGTTTCAAACTCTCTTCGATGATTTCACTATTTTCGTATTCCTGACTAGATTGAGAATCTAATAAAATTGGCCGATGATCTTCAATAGAAACGTTACTATTGGTTTCTCGATTGTGCTCCTCTGCGTTAAAGTTTGGTCGCGGTCGAGTTTCTTGATTATAAACTGGATAATTTTTTGAATACCCTGGACTAGTCAATTGCTTTAGCTGCTGGTTAGAAATATTCAGATCGTTATTATTGATTAATTCAAAGACCAGTGATTTAAGATCATTTAGGTCGTTTTTCATGTCAAACAATAATTTATATAAAATCTCTCGTTCCTGAAAACTAGTTTGCTCGTTTTCTCCTACGAGGGAAGCTGGTAAATTGCGCTTCAATAGGTTAGGTAATTTTTCAACTAAGGTTTCGGCGGTGATGATTTTATCTTCACTGAGTACAGAAAGTTGCTCCGCTACATTTTTTAATTCTCGGATATTTCCCGGCCAACTATAATTTTCAAAAACCAACTCTGCTCTTTCATCCAATTTGATAGGAGTCGTTCGATATTTTTCAGCAAAATCTACAGTGAATTTTCGGAATAAGAGTGCAATATCATTACGTCTTTCTTTGAGAGCTGGTACGTGTATGGGCACCGTGTTAAGGCGGTAATAAAGATCTTCTCGAAATTTCCCTTTTCGGATGCGTTCGAGCAAATCTACGTTCGTAGCCGCCACTACCCGGACATCGGTCGATTGCGTCACTGATGAACCCACTCGAATAAATTCTCCACTTTCTAAAACCCTTAAGAGATAAGCTTGCGTATCCGGTGGCATCTCTCCGATTTCATCCAGAAAAATGGTTCCACCACTCACTGTTTCGAAGTACCCTTTACGTTCTGCGGCGGCACCGGTAAAGGCACCTTTTTCATGACCAAATAATTCTGAATTAATCGTTCCTTCTGGAATAGCTCCGCAGTTGATGGCGATAAATTTACTGTGCTTACGTGGACTAAGTGCATGGATTATTTTAGAGAAAACTTCCTTTCCTACGCCGCTTTCTCCAGTAATTAACACGGTTAGATCGGTATTGGCCACTCTGATCGCTGTAGACAAAGCATTGTCTAGGGCAGGAGCATTGCCAATAATCTCAAATCTTCGTTTTACTGCTTGTAAGTTCTTACTCATAGTTTTTTTTGTATCTATTGGCTGAGTTGATTAGCCAGTTGGCTTCCTGCTAACGTAAATTACATGAGCGGGAAGCCAATTTACCCTCACACAATCTCACCGAGTAGGGTAGCGCGAGTAACGGTATTAATTTTCACCTGCACGTAATCGCCCACTTTTAGATTTTCTTTTTTATCAAAAATGACCATTTTATTCTGTCCGCTACGGCCCTTAAATTGTTGGTCTGATTTTTTGGAATTTCCTTCGATTAAAACTTTAAAAGTCTTTCCGATATCTCGCTTATTATTAGCATGGGACATCTCCATTTGTAAATCAACAACGTCTTGTAACCTTCGTTTTTTTACTTCCAACGGAATGTCATCTGGATATTTTCTGGCGGCTAGTGTACCAGGTCTTTCTGAATAATAAAACATGTAAGACATCGTATAATCCGATTCCTTCATGATGCTCAGTGTATCTTGATGTTCTTCTTCTGTTTCACTACAAAAGCCAGTAATGATATCTGCTGAAATGGCACAATCAGGGATGATGCGATAGATGGCTTTGACACGTTCCAAATACCATTCGCGGTTATAGGTGCGATTCATTAATTTTAAAACTCGACTGTTTCCAGACTGTACAGGCAAGTGAATATAGTTACAAATATTTTCGTGCTTTTTGATCGTGTGCAGTACTTCATCCGTGATATCTTTAGGATGAGAAGTTGAAAACCTGATTCTCAAATCGGGATGGACAAGCGCCACCATTTCTAAAAGATTGGCAAAGTTGACCAGCTCCTTAGAATCCGGATTTTCCCATTTGTAAGAATCTACATTTTGTCCCAATAAAGTAACTTCTCGGTAACCGCGCTGATAAAGATCTGTTGCTTCAGCAATGATACTAAACGCATTGCGACTCCGTTCACGACCTCTGGTAAAAGGGACAACGCAAAAAGAGCACATATTATCACAGCCTCGCATAATGGAGATAAAGGCCACTACACCGTTACTATCCAATCGCATGGGACTGATGTCGGCATAGGTCTCTTCTCGGGATAGTAAAACGTTGATCCCTTTTTCACCTTGAGATGCTTCGGCTACCAATTTAGGTAAGTCGCGGTATGCATCGGGGCCGAGCACCATATCAACCAGCTTCTCTTCCTCCATCAGTTTGGCCTTGAGTCGTTCGGCCATACAACCGAGTACGCCGACCAGCGTTCCTTTTCTACGTTTTTTTACTTGATCAAAAATCCGGAGTCGTTGCCGGACATTTTGCTCCGCTTTTTCACGGATGGAACAAGTATTGATCAATATCAAATCCGCTATTTCCATATCTCGAGTCGGTTGAAAACCAACATCACCGAGGATAGAAGCGACGATTTCGCTATCGCTAAAATTCATGGCACAGCCGTAACTTTCGATGTAGAAATGGCGAATTCCTTTTTCAGGATCGATACCTGAATTATCATCAGCTGATTTATAATAAACAGACCCCTGCTGCGATTCATCGAGCGGTTTGTGAGGATCTAAGGTTGGGTTCTTGTCGTACATAAAGCGATAATTGAAAACTCCTTCATTAAGGCAAAATCCAGCGCTGAAAGCCAGCATCTAGCATAATAGCCTCATTTTTTGAATTGTGTTGGCAAATATACAACAAATTGCAGGGAAAGGTGACATTATGTCAGGAGATTTTAGTTAAGAGAAAAATCTTTTGAAGCTGATTATTAGAATGATAGATTATTGATTTTTCTTAACTTTGGAGTACCTAAAACATTTTTTAACCTAAATATTTAAATAACGAAGTTGTTCAAAAACGCCCAAATTGCCAACGAACCGATAAAACTTTCTAATTTGTTGCCTTTTGGAATTATTAAACAACTTTAACACTAAAATTAAAATTGATGAAAAAGAATTTATTTACGCTGGGATTTCTGCTACTATTTATTTCTTCCGTTTTTGCACAAAGGGAAGTTAAAGACGTAACGGTGCATTTGAAAGATGGATCGACTGTGACCGGCCTTATGGTGCCCAATGAAAGATATCCTTGGCAAGATCAAAAGGCCATCTCTATTTTTGATGAATCTCTTAGAAACGAAAAGAAGATAAAGAAAAAACAAAAAACCAAGTATAAAGCTAAGGACATTGTGGGATATGAATACGATAATCGATATTTTGAATCTAAGAAAGCGATGATTGCTGGTCGTAGTGATTATTCAAGTACTTTGGGTGGATTACCAAAATATGCCCTCC
>CAZYAC010000086.1:0-15301 GCA_964645475.1 uncultured Saprospiraceae bacterium
AGCTTTAATGACCGGAAATTACTAAAAGGGTTGCATTCTTTTAGAAAAAAAATAGAAGTAAATAAAACATGAGATATCCTGAATTTTAATATTATCATTTAATCTTACGATTTTCTCACAAGAACACGGATTTTTTGCTGGTTAGCCCGTTGGATTTTAGCTAGTTGGCCCTCTTTTTACGTAAAAAGAGGGCCAACTGGCAAACAAGCAATTCTGTTCTAGATAAATAATTCGGAATGTCTCACGTTGGTGTTTCTTTTCGGAATAGACTGGATAAATTAAAAGAGGAGTTTTACTAAAATAATAGAGAATTTTTCAAGGTAATCACAAAACAAATTTTACTCATCTCACCCTAACCAACTCCGTCAAAATTCTTCCATCTTTTAACTCCAAAGACAACACATACATCCCTTCCGGAAAATCCGCTACAGAGATTTCCATCTTGGTAGGATCATTGCTAAGTTGGTGGGCTACTGCTTGTCCATTCAAATCATACAATTTTGCTTGCTCAATCGGATGCTCTACCGAGGAGGTGATCTGCAAAATATCCGTCGCAGGATTCGGAAAGATTTTTATATCTAATAAAGAAAGGTCAAGGTTTGTCTCTGTACTCGTCACTAAGTCATCACAAGTAGCGGTACCAAAACAGCCGTGCTCGTTGACGCGCATAAACCACACTTCATTAAAACTGCCTTGTGCGCCTGTCATCCCTAATAGTAATAGATCACCATTGTCTAATTCAATCAAGTTTCGAATAAATCTCCGGTCGTTTGGTTCTGGGTAATTAGGATGATAATATTGTTTGGTCCAGATGGTATCTCCTTGATTATCAAACTTGGTTACTACTCCATATCGTTCACTAGGTAGCTCATTATCTAGATGGGCTCCCGTCAAAAAGAAATAGTCTCCATTTCCAGCAGTTACATTACCTCGTTCAAATTGCTGTGTATTGGGATATTCAATATACTTATAAAAGAGAAAATTACCATCTGCGTCGTACCAATCCATTCGAACTGGAAAAGGATTATAAACAATGCGATATTCAAAATCGTCAAACTTATCTACTTCATATAGTTGGAGGAGATTTCCATTTGAAAGTTCGGTTAAAGTAGCTTGCACACCATTTTGCGTTTTCTCTGTACCGAGCACTTCCCATTCAACATTTCCCAAAGAATTAATTTTCATTAATTGACTACGCCTAAATGGCACAGTTTGTTGATGTGTGAACGTAGCTGATAACAATAAATAATTATCAGATGATACAATAGCTTGACTTGGATAAGATATAAAGCTAGTACTATTAAAGTTTCTTGACCACACCTCCTGACCAGATATATCTACTTTTTTCACATTAAGCCTACGATGGAAAGGTTCCGTTCTTTCGATTACAGATGTTATGTATAAATAATCGTCGATTAATACTATATCATTTGGAAAAGAATAATCTAAATCTGTTTGTAAAGCCTGTTGCCAAATAATTTCATTTGTGCTATCCATCTTAATAATTTTCAAATTATTAAGAATAGCATCATTCTTACCATAAAAATAATTATATCCATCTAGATGAACAAAAGAAAATTTAGGAAGAACAAAATCAGGAAGTTCAATGTCCAGTCGGTTATTTCCATACTCATCAAATGTAATAATCGTGGAAGTATCCCCAGGATAATAGATTGTCGGAACGATCACTCGATCAGTACTTGGATCGGTAAAAATTCCTACTGCGTTTAAGTTATTATCCCCCAACGAGAATAGCTTATGACCATAAAATTGGCCATAAAGTCCTTCTGAGAAGATAAATAGCAAAAAAATGAGCAAAGTACGCATGAGAAAAGTACACTAGTTTAAATCATGACGAATTACTTCCCACTTACCCTAATCAACTCCGTCAAAACCTTCCCACTTTTTAACTCCAATGACAATACATACATCCCTTCCGGAAAATCCGATACAGAGATTTCCATCTTGGTAGGATCATTGCTAAGTTGGTGGGCTACTGCTTGTCCATTCAAATTATACAATTTTGCTTGCTCAATCGGATGCTCTACCGAGGAGATGATCTGCAAAATATCCGTCGTAGGATTCGGAAAGATTTTTATGTCTAATAATGAAAGGTCCATATCTGTCTCTACGCTTGTCACTAAGTCATCGCACTCACTCGTCCCAAAACAGCCGTGCTCGTTGACTCGCATAAACCAGGCATTAAGATAATCATCTTCGCCATCAGTTATCCCCAGCGTCAACAAATCTCCATTATCCAATTCGATCAAATTCCGAATAAATCTCAAGTCATTTAAATCTGGATAATCCGGATGATAATATTGTTTGGTCCAAATGGTATCTCCTTGGTTATCAAACTTGGTCACTACTCCGTATCGCTCACTAGGTAGCTCATTATCAGTATGACTTCCTGTCACAAAGAAATAGTCCCCATTACCTGCAATTACACCGCCTCGCTCAAATTGTTCTGTATTTGGGTATTCTATGTACTTATGGAAAAGAAAATTACCATCTGCGTCGTACCAATCCATTCGTACTGGAGCCCAATTATAAATACTGCTGTATTCGAAGTCGTCAAATTTATCTACTTCGTATAATTGGACAAGGTGACCGTTTGAGAGTTCGGCTACATCTGCTAGTACTGCTCCATTCGGAATTTTTTCTGTCCCTAATACTTCCCAAACAATGTTACCAAGGTCGTTGATCTTTGTCAATTGACTTTTCAGACTTCCCACAAAAATTTGGTGTTGCGTTATTGCAGATAGTAATAAATTATTATCAGAAGAAACAACAGATTGAGTAGTATAAGTATAATAACTAGTGTTGTTGTAATTTCTTGACCATACTTCCTGACCTAGTGTGTCTACTTTCTTAACATTGATTCGACGATGGTAAGGTTCTGTTCTTTCATTCACAGATGTTATGTATAAATAATTATCTATAGTCAATATATCAACTGGAAAAGAAAAATCTAAATTGTTCTGAAAATTTTGTCGCCAAATCGTTTGATTCGCCATGTCCATTTTTACAATTTGAAGATCATTTTGAATGAACTTATTTTTACCGTAAAAATAATTGAAATTCCCCAATTGTACGAAAGAGTATTTAGGCAACAAAAAAGCAGGAATTTCAACATCTAAGCGATTATTTCCTTCCGAATCAATTGTAATTATTGTTGATGTATCCCCTGGAGGATAAATTACAGGAATATATGCTCGATTATTCGGAGCATCAAAAAATATTCCTAAGGAATTTAGATTTCTATCTCCAAGATTATATAGCTTATGACCATACAACTGGCCATAAAGTCCTTCTGAGAAGATAAATAGCAAAAAAATGAGCAAAGTACGCATGAGAAAAGTACACTAGTTTAAATCATGACGAATTACTTCCCACTCACCCTAACCAACTCCGTCAAAATTCTCCCACTTTTTAACTCAAAAGACAAAACATACATCCCTTCCGGAAAATCCGCTACAGATATTTCCATCTTGGTAGGATCATTGCTAAGTTGGTGAGCCACCGCTTGTCCATTCAAATCATACAATTTTGCTTGCTTAATCGGATGATCTACCGAGGAGGTGATCTGCAAAATATCTGTCACAGGATTCGGGAATATTTTTATATCTAATAAAGAAAGGTCAAGATTTGTCTCTGTACTCGTCACTAAGTCATCACACTCAGTCGTACCAAAACAGCCGTGTTCGTTGACGCGCATAAACCACACTTCGTTAAAGCTACCTTGTGCACCCGTCATCCCCAATAGTAATAAATCACCATTTTCCAGTTCAATCATGTTTCGAATAAATCTTCGGTCGTTTGGTTCTGGGTAATTAGGATGGTAATACTGTTTGGTCCAGATGGTATCTCCTTGATTATCAAACTTGGTTACTACTCCATATCGTTCACTAGGTAGCTCATTATCTAGATGGGCTCCCGTCAAAAAGAAATAATCTCCATTTCCGGCAGTTACATCACCTCGCTCGAATTGCTCTACATTTGGATATTCGATATACTTGTGAAATAAAAAATTACCTTCTGCGTCGTACCAATCCATGCGTACGGGAAAGGGATTGTAAACACTACGGTACTCGAAATCGTCGAATTTATCTACTTCGTATAATTGGACAAGATTGCCGTTGGAAAGTTCAGCTAAATCAACTCTTACGGCACCATCTCTGGCTTTCTCTTCTCCTAAAACTTCCCAAATAACATTGCCCAATGAATTTATTTTGGTTATTTGGCTTGTTGTAAACGGTACAGATAATTGATGTCTGAAGATAGCAGATAACAACAAATTATCATCAGAGGATACGACCGCTTTGGTAGGATAAGAAGAGTAACTAGTACTATTGTAATTTCTAGACCAAACCTCCTGACCCGAAAAATTTATTTTCTTAACATTAATTTCACGGTGATAAGGTTCTACTCTGTCGTTTACGGCAGTTATATATAAATGATCTTCAATAGCAACTATATCATTTGGGAAAGAAGCATCTAAATCTGTTTCGAAATTCTGCTGCCAAATCACTTGATTCGACATATCCATTTGGATAATTTGCAAATCATTTTGAATTATTTCGGTTTTACCATAAAAATAATAAAAGTTATCTAGTTGCACAAAAGAGTTCTTAGGCATTAAAAAGGCAGGAATTTCAACATCTAGTCGGTTGTTGCCCTGGGGATCAAACGTAATAACTGTCGACGTATCTCCTGGATAATAAACCGTAGGGACGAATGCTCGGTCATTGTTATTATTCAAAAATATTCCTGCCGCATTCAAACTCTTATTCCCAATCGGAAAAAGCTTATGGCCATACAACTGACCATAAAGGTCATTTGAAAAAATAAAAAATAAGCAAAGGATAATGATCCGCATGACTAAATATTTAATAATTACTCCTTTAGTTAAAAACTCCCAAATTACCCGCGACCTGATAAAATTATCGAGTTCTCGCTTGCTTTTCAAATTTTTAAACAACTTTATTAAAACTAATGATTTAACAATAAAGGATTGTTAATTTTTTGAAAAAAACACCTTATTTGTCAATAATCATCTTTTGAGTAATCAATTCTCCATCCTCTAATTGAAGCTGAATTAGATATATTCCTGTATTCATTTCCGTTGTCTCTATTCTGGTGGAATAATCGTTGCCTTCTTTTCGAATAACGCTTTTCCCGTAAAAATCTGTCAAAATTATCCTTACGATTGGTTTGGATAAACTTTTTATCTGAATATAGTCCTTCGCTGGATTAGGAAAGATCGTGACCGCTTTATCCGTCGACAATATTGAAATACTACTTTCTTCTTTCTCTCCAGCCTTGGCTGCCGTCTCGATATACTCCTCTAATTCAGGAATCAAGGTAGGAAGTTCGGCCCCTGTTAATACATACAATAAGGTCCGAGCATAACCATTGGAGGGGTCGTAAGATAATCCGATATCCCGTAGCGTTTCTAAATCTTCTTGGGTAATTTGATTTTCGGTTCCTAGCGCTTTAGCTGTTAAATATTTAAGGTTAATTTCCTGCGTGCTTTTAAAGGCTACTTGGTTGCTGTTCGTATTTGGTAGGGCTGCTAAACGATTGGCGGCTTCTGAAAAATCCGCTTTTTGCAAGCTTAAGCCATACTGTCTAATTTTCCATTTCCATGCGTATAAAGGAGCTAAGATTGCCTCAGTAAAACCAAAATCCTTTTTCTCGCTGGCAACGAATAATCCAAAGTTCACCCATTGCTCAAATATTTGTTCTTGCTTTACTAAATCAGTGGTAGGAGCATCCACGCCTGTATTTCCCGTGTAAGGATTTATACCTCCGTTAGCAACGATCTGGTTTTTATAATAGTTGATACTATCTAATATACAAAGTTCGCAAACAATATCGGCATCAAAATTATTGATATCTACTTGTCCTCCGTTGCCATTACCTGGATCAATAAAATTGAAAGGCCCTATTAAACCGTTACAACCATTAAAATTTTCGTTTGCTTGCTCTTTTAAAATATTACTTAAACCGTTCGGTTCTTGCTCTTGACATTCTATATCATTTTTATAAAAATACGCGAAATTATTACTATTAAGGGAAGCAATATCTGGGCTAATTCCATTATCATCGTTAAAACAGTTGGATGCCGATAAAGCTGCAGATCCCATGTCAGGTAGCGTCGCAAACCAAGCTATATTTTTAAATTGAGCATCTGTACTATAATCGTTCTCTAAAAATTGGGTATTATTATTTACGCTCGCCAAAACATTATCCACCACCTCATTACCTGTAAACTGATTACACTGGATTCGGTTGATTGTGCTACCACTCCCCATAACTTCTAGACCTCTTTTATTGCTATCGAATAAATTATTACCCACTAAAAAACTACTTTCGCCGCGTATCTGCACTGCGTTTTCTTGTATATTTTCGAACGTATTATTGAGTATTGACAATCCAAAAGAAGCACCTCCTCCCATGGCAAAAACACCTTTTTCTAGATTTCTAAAAATGTTCTGACTACCTGAAGTCGAACGACCGATCATCACGTTTGAAGCCATTGGATTCGTGGCGCCAGTGAGGATGCCAATTCTTCCTCCGTCAAAAATATTCCCAGACCTAACAATTAAAGGAGAGTCAAAAGCAGAAATTCCAATATCATTGTCTTCGAAGATGCAGGAGACTACATGTAGAGTTTCTATTCCGCGGACCAAAGAAACTCCAGTATTATTACCAATAAACTGACAATCACCCATTATGGTAGCAACACCTTTACTGAAAGAATGTATTCCAATATTATTATCAATAAATGAGGTAGCTAGAGTAGTCCCAATCGGAGCTATTCCATCGGCAACAATTCCGGCTCCTTGGCCTAAGAGGAGGCCTACTTCTGCATTTTTTATCACTGTATTATTTCTTAGCTCCACTATATTTTGTGATTGATCATAAGCAGCAGAAATCCCTCTCCATTTAGCCTCTCCCAATGCCTGTGGACATACATCGAAAGTAGCGTTATTAGCCACCAATCGCCCTCCTTCTTTGACTATAATTCCGGTGCCTGGGGCAAACAATAATGTTCGATTATTTACGGATAAAGTGGCACCGTTTTGTATCGTAATATTGTTACCCATCACCCAATTTTCAGGATAATTCCATTCGAAGCTATTACTGATTGTAAATGATTCACCAGACGCTGTTGATAAAGTTTCTTCTCCACATTGTGTAGGAAAATAGGGGTTATATTCAATAGTTGCTGACCCAAAAACTAGTGGAGGAAATTGACCTACTGGATAGCACCAAAAATTCCCTGTCTCTGCAAAACAAATAGCGCGCTCTATGTCTTCTCTGGTATGCTTAAAATTGCCAAAGCCCCATGGTGCACTAGCAGTACCATTAATGCAATTTACGTCAGTTGCTGCATAAAAAGATCCATTTGACTCACCAACAAAAACGAATGGATTATCTCTTTGATTGCTTAAACTGTATTCATGTGATCCAAAGACATCTTCTAAAATATATCTTCCCTCTCCATACAACTTGTCATCATCTCCTACTGTCGTGCGTACATAAGGGTCACTACTTTCTTCCTTAGCCCTGTAAAAAACATGATTTTCTGGATCATCTAAATAAAATTCTTCACAACCGTCACAATTAAATAACTGCTGATCATCAATGCATTCTCCCGGTTCTAAATTCATCACTACTGCATGGGTACGATCATCAATAAATACGTTAGGATTATTGGTTAAATCATGTAAAGTAGTAGAATATTTTAGTAAAGGTCCATGAAAAATAGTCACCGCACCTTTTAGGGTGTAAGTATTTCTATCGACTACAAACATTGCGGCTTCGTAATCATTTTCATGGCTATCAGTAGGATTAACAAAACTACCACAGCAAGCACCTCCCCCAGCCCAATCTCGTGGATGATAAAACCCATAAGCGATTACCCAATAGTTTTCTGTCCATACCACCGAATAATATACGTAAGGGTCTAATTCGTCAATATCTTCTGTCTCTCCGGACGAATAATTTTCTAAGCTTGTCCAATTATTCCCAGTACTTAAATCCTCGTCACTCGTGACATTCTCTAAATCAACATCATAAAAAACAGAAGTTAATAAATCAGCTCTTCCTACTACCGAGCGATTACTAGCCATATCTGTCATATGATAAATATTGGGAGAATAATACTCCGCAATGATTTTATTAGCAGCTTCAATACATTCAAGATTATCAGGTGTTTCGCTGGGTAATCCATTAGAAGATTCAAGGACTAAATCGGTGCATTGACCTATAAGAGATAAGGAGAAAAAGAAAGAAATGATAAAAGAAATAATTTTCATGGCGAGGAGTTTTAGTGTTAATAACTTTAATTAAAATAACAACATCACGCCAAATATATAAATTTATTCACATAAATAAAAACAATACTATTTCTTTAAAATGTTAAAATTACTTCATTACACGTGTAACTCGACTCAACCAACGATATTTGCAAGAAAGCAAAACGCATGTAGTTAGAGCCATAGGTAGTAACTAAATGCGTATATTGAATTAAAACCTCAATCGCAACTTCAATTACAAATTTTAAAATCTGGAAACTTGCCTTGATTTAGGAGGAAAATTCAATTAAAGACAAAACCATTGAAATTGAAATTGCTTTTGAAATTGAAAATAGGTGGAGAGAAGTTTTCATCATATACGCTAAAACTTACTTACCAAGGCATTTGCTAATAGCATTTACCACCCCACCACTTTCACCTCCAATCTCCGATTTTCTGCGTGCTGCACCTCCTCACATTTCACCTTATCACGACAGCCGTTCAGCAGTTGATTTTCTCCGTATCCGACTGCGGTAATTCTATTCGCTGCAATTCCTCTTGCGACCAAATACTGCTTAGCGGAAGCTGCTCGCTGATTAGACAACCGCTCATTATAGCGATTAGAACCTCGAGCATCTGTGTGTGCGCTTAATTCAATTTTCATTGTTGGATGGAGGGCCAACATATTCAGGATTTCATCTAATTCTGCTACGGCTCCTCTTCGGATGCCAGATTTACTAAAATCATAATTAATATTGGAAATTCTAATGACGGTCCCCACTTCCATCGGCACACCACCATAGTGGTTTTCTTCGGAAGTATTTAACATAAGGTCAGTAGGAGCAACAGCCGTTTCGGAGGGAGTTAATTTTTGAGCTACCCCACTATAATTCGAATGAATACCACGGAATGAATAATCTACATTCGTCATTAAACAATGGCTATAATTTCCGGCGCCATCCGCTTGAATAACTGCCTCCGAATTATCTTTTTCCTTGCGAATATAGATCATCGCGTCGGGAATCGGTTCTCCAGTTTCCTGATCGCGAATCGTTCCGGTAATCGTAGAACAAGCGATCTTTTCGAGATCAACTTTTATCGGTACTGATTTTTTATAACCAATAGTAGAATAAGAAACTTCTTGATTAGCGTAGCCTGGCTTGCTGATAAAAAGCACGTATTCTCTTTCCCCAAAAAATTGATAACTGGTCTCTCCCATTTCATCCGAACGCCCATCTGCTTTTCCAAAAGCACTGGCAGCTTTGGGAACCATTTTAAAAACATACGTTCCTTTCTTTGCTTTTGCAGGAGATAAAACACCTTCGTATAATTCTGCTCGATTATCAAAATAACCATCAGCGGTTTTTTCAAAAATTCTAATTTCAGCTCCTTCGATTGGGTCACCCGTCCCTTTTTCTGTCAATGAAATACCTGCTGGCAATATACCGGGAACGGTTTTGCCCCAGATTCCTTCGGGTGCTTCAAACATATAAATATCATCGTTCCCTTTACCCGAGTCGCGCTTGGATGTAAAAAAACCTTTGATCCCTTCTGGGTTTAAAATCAATCCCAAATCATCTGCTGCTGTATTGAAAGGTTCTCCTAAATTGACAACGGTACCTGATGGTCCCACGTCAAAATTGACCATATAAATATCTAATCCTCCCGCACCATTAAAGCCGTTACTCGAAAAGAAAAGATTTCCACTATTATGAATAAAAGGATATACTTCGTTTTTAGGAGTGTTTACTTCCGGTCCTAAATTGATGGGTTTGGACCAAGTGATTCCTCTTTTTTCTACCATCCAAATATCCATACCGCCCATACCGCCTGGCATGTCAGAAGAGAAATAAAGTCGTTGTCCATCTGTGGAAATACTGGGATGACAATTAGAGTAAGTATCCGCATTAAAGGAAAGTTCTTTGACAGAATTCCAATCATTATTAGTCCGAGTTGCTTCATATATTTTTAAGCTACTCCCCTTTTCTCCTTTTTTTGGTTTTTTTCGTGTAAAATAAATCTGTTGTCCGTCGCGGCTAAATGTCACAGGGCCTTCATGCGCCTGTGCATCAATTCTTAAAAAGAAATCCTCTGCTTTGATGGGTAGTCCCTTTTCGTCTCGGTCGGCATAAAATAACTCAAAATAATTTTTACCGTTTGGTTCTTCTGCTTTTTGAGAAGTAGCGAATACAATCCCATTCTGGTAAAAAGTCGGAGAAAATTCTAGATGTGGAGAATTGATTGATCCAGCGTTGATGAGTTGTATTTTATTACCTTTTTCGTAAAGCTTTTTAGCGGCTTTAGATTTAGAACTTTGTTGTGCAAAAAGGCAGGAAATACCTATGAAGAGACATAAAAAAAAGGCAAATGATTTTTTCATTTTTATTTTGTTGTGTTTGGTGTGATCATCAATACCTTTTTTAGACGAATAATTATCCAAAAGGTTTAATGGAAAAAAATAGTGCTATTTACATCTAAAGCCACGAGCTATGCAAAATTGACATAACTCGTGGCTTGTAGATTTACAAAAGTAATTGTTCAAAATAATCAATAATTAATGACGGTCTCTTTTTAGTTCATACTTCGTTAAAAAGCCTCGTGATAGCCCAGCTATCCCTACGTTTTTTGCCTCGTCTGCACTAAAAATAGTCTCGGTCATTAATCATCATTATTTTTGAGCAATTACTTACCAAACGTTGGCAAATATATTTTTCGTATAAAAAACGTTAGAGCTTGTCTAAATTTTCATGATTGAGCGAAAGTGAGCAAATTTTATTTTGAACAAGGCAAAAAACGTAGGCGATGCCAAAGCATCAACGAGGCTTTTTAACGAAGTACAAAACAAAATTTGCCGCTTGTAGCCGATTAATGGAACTTTAGACAAGCTCTTAATTAAAAGAATCTAGGATTGATAATATCTTCTGGCATTCTTCCAAAATTATATTTTATAATGGCTTCAATACTTCCATTGTTGGCTTGTTTTAATCCACTCATGGTAATATCATAAGACAATCCAAACATCAGATTTTGCGTCAGATAAGCAGAAGCAATCAAATCAATAGACTCTCCAGCACTTTGATCATCACCTCCCAATCGGTAGGTAGCTCCAATGGTAAATCTTTTATCAAAAATTAAATTTAAATTCAAGTCAGCATCCAACGGTGCATTCGAAACAAATTTAAACAAAACCTGTGGTTGTAGTTGAATCTTCTGGCTCATTTTCAATAAGACTCCCGTCATCGCATAAATGTGCTGAAACTCTCTTCCTTCTTTTGGATTAAGACTACTAAAATCAATATTATTATTTAATAATCTCGGTACGGAAAGACCTGCATAAAATTTTTCCGTAGAATAAAATAATCCAGCTCCAAAATTAGGAACGTACTTACTGCTCTGCTCATTAGGTATTCCACCATCGGTACCAATATCCTGCGTAGCTATCAAACGAGAATCGCTATAGTCGTTACTAAAATATCTAATAGAAGCTTGTACACCGATACCCAGTGTTCCAGCACCCATCTTGATACGGTAAGCATAAGAACCATCCGCGGTAACGGTATTGGTAATTCCAATTTTATTGGTGTGTAAATTAAGTCCAACTCCTACCCGATCGTTTTTTAACGGAGCATCAAAACTCACCGTTACAGATTTTGGTGCACCATCTAAACCAATCCACTGATTACGATAAATACCCGTCAAAGAGGCGGCGTCAAAACTTCCCGCATAACCGGGATTAAAACTGAGTTTATTATACATAAACTGGGTGTATTGTCGCTCCTGCTGGCCATAACCAAGGACGGCAACAAACACTAATGACAGAACAAATAATATTTTTTTCATTGTATTTTATTTTAAAATGCTGCTGGCTATTTGCTATATGCTTTTTGCTTTTCTTCTGATGCGATAAAAACGCGATAGAAGGAAGCAAGCAGCTAAAAGCAAGTAGCAAGTAGCAGTGAACTTTTATCTTTCAATGACCAAAAATCCAGCAGAAGGTTTTTCTCCTTTATTGAAGTCCACCAGCCAGAAGTAAGTTCCCACTGGTAAATTTTCTCCGTTGTAGGTTCCACTCCAATCATTTTGGTAATTCTTAGAACGATATACTTCGTCTCCCCACTGGTTGTAAATAATCAGCTGGTTGTCAGGGTAATCTTCTGTTGCTAGACATGGGATAATAAAGCTATCATTTGTATTGTCACCATTAGGTGTAATAATCGTTGGTACCACACAAGGAGCATCTGCTCCAACGATAACTGTAACAATAGCTTCTGAACATTCATCCGGACATTCTTCACTACAGATCATGTAGACAAATTCATCTTCTCCTGCGAAAGTCGGATCAGGTGTATACTCCACAGTTCCGTCGTTTGAAATATTTACAGTTCCATTGGTAGGATTTTCTTCGATCGTCAATACAACTCCATTTGGAGTAACATCATTAGTCACTACTCGAATTGAAACAGATTGTCCAAATTCGGTAATTGCAGTATCTTCTTCTGCTTCCGGTGCTATGTCGTAAGTAATGACTACTTCGTCAGAACTCGTACCACAGATACCGGCATCTACTGTCCAAGTAAAGGTGTAGTCACCCGGCGTAACGCCGTTTACAATTGTGGTTGGATTCGTAGGAGATACGATGGTTATATCAGAATTGTTAGTTGTCCATAAACCGGTATTCCCACTGATGGGAGCTGCTTCAAGTAACACCGTTCCGTCTCCACAACTTTGTGCATCGTTTCCAGCAAAAGCAGTTTCTGCCCCAGGTAAAATTTCTACAACCACCAAGTCATTTGAAAATTCACCACAACCGGCATTACTCAATGTCCAAGTAAAACTATAATTCGTACCATTTTCCAGTCCTAGAATAGCAGTATTTGGATCTGTAGGATCAGCAAAAGTTACACCTTGGCTGGCCTGCTCTGAAGATTGCGTCCAAGTTCCTTGATTTCCAGTTCCTGCACCTACTGCATTTAATAAAAGATTATCAGGATCACAAGATTCAATATTGTCTCCTGCTTCGGCCACCTCACTAGCAACGTCCACCGTTACCTGTACTGCGTCCGAAGAATAGTCTCCACAGACACCATTAGACAAAGTCCAAACTAAGGTATAAGACTGGTCATCCGTCAAACCATTAATCACGGTATTAGGCATACCTGGATTAACAATCGTCACTGCCGGCCCACTCGTTTGTGTCCAAACACCTGTTCCAATTGAAGGCATAACTGCATCCAAACTAACAGATGACCCGCCACATACGGCAATATCCGTTCCTGCAAAAGCATTGTTCTCAGGAATAGTATTAAACTCAAAGCTTACTGTAGCAGAATTCAAAGAGCTACATCCACTTGCCGTAGCGACGGCATAAAACTCATAAACTCCATCGGTATATCCAGTAAAATCTCGCATGGTAAAAGTTAGTGCATTACTCGGTCCAAATATCTGTTGGTTCGTACCAACTTCAAACCAAGTATAAGTAGCACCCGCCGTGGCAGAGGATGGTACGATGGAGAACACGGCTTCCGCATTTTCATCGCTGATACATACCGGACCGTCACCAAAAATAATAGGTGGCTCTGGAGATTCGTTCACAATAACATTAAATGGATCAGAAACTTCGGAAGCACAACCCCCCATAATAATTCTTACTGAGTAAGCTCCATCGTTGAGGTCAGACACATTAAAAATTACAGGATTGTGAACACTTCCTGGATCGAATCCTGCTGGACCGGTCCATTCATAAGTCGCTCCAGTAATCAGTTCTGTGGACAGTTGTAAAGCAGTTCCAGCACAAATCGTAGATGGTCCGAGGATAGCCGGAGGAGCTGGTTGTTCTATAACATTTACCAGACTGATTCCAGAAGAATTTGAACTACAGCCATCCATCGTAACAATCAAACTATAATCTCCATTATTGATAGCAGTAGCCGGGAATATAGTAAGGGAAGGAACTGGTGTAGAAACAATACCATTGGGTGTTTGCCAAGTATATTCTACCATAGTTCCCGTAATACCATCCGTCGTTAGCGTCAATGCTTCTCCTTCACAAATCGTCAGGTTACCAAAAACATTAGGAGTTCCTGGAGCATCCTGTACATCCACTACCGTAGTCATCGCGTCAGATACACAGCCATCAGGATTGGTTACTATTAATGAATAGGATCCGTTATTTGCAGCAGTTCCATTTGGAATGATTGCGATTGGATTTGCAGAAGCAAACCCGTTCGGTCCTGTCCACTGATAATTATAATTACCTCCAGCAGGATTAATAGTAGCGGATAACATAATATCATCTGCTCCTGTCACACATTGCATTCCATTATTACTAAGGTTAACAATTTCAGGAGTTTCACTGACCACAACTTCCGTGGTGGTGCTACTTTGACAACCAGTAGAGGAAGTAACGATCACTGTATACGTGCCCGCCGTAGCGTTGATAATTGGATCTTCACTATTCGAAATAAATTCATTAGCTGGTCCACGCCATTCATAAGTTGCGTTGGGAATATTCGTAACTAGAAGTTGAATGTTTTCTCCACCACAACTAGGGCCATCATTTGATGCAATTGCAACGGGTAAAGCTTCTACGAAAATAGAAATGTTACCAGACATTTCGCCATCACAATCACCGTAACTTACCATCACCGAATAATTGCCTCCATTAGAAGGTTCGACATTGTTAAGTTCCAGCATATTCGTTGTAGTCGTTACGGTCGTCATGTCTGGTAAAGTCCAGGTGTACATCGTTCCATCCGTAATATCGGTGGTAAATGTAACCGTTCCACCTGCACAGACCGTCGGATCATCAACTGAAAGCAAAGGCGTATTCGGGGTAGGATTGACGACTAAAGTCGTGGTGACCGGATTGGAGCTACAACCATTGGCCATGACTACTAAAGTATAATCTCCAGACATCATGATCCCGGTTGTAAAACCTGTCGGATTTTGATCTGTAGAAGAATAACCATTAGGTCCCGTCCATTGGTAAGTATAAT
>CAZYAC010000087.1:0-15270 GCA_964645475.1 uncultured Saprospiraceae bacterium
AAATTACGTTGAAAAAATATCAAAAATTATTTGACGAAATTGTAGCAAGTGGAATGAAACTCAATCCATTCAAACTACCGGATAAGAAAACAAGAGGAAGATATAAAAAATCACCTCCTCGGAATTTACTTGAAAGACTGCAAAACTATACAGATGATATATTGAGGTTCTTTTACGATTTTATTCGCTAAAGAAGGACAAAAATGGATGCTAATGGATAAAATTCTAAACTTATTTGTCGATATAATTAATTATGAGTAAAATTTTAAAATATAATTCAAGATATCCGTCAATAGCTGATCTTCGCAAAAAGGCAATGAAACGAATTCCAAAATTCGCTTTTGAATATTTAGATGGCGGATGTAATGAAGATACTAATTTACGTAAAAATACTGCTGAAATACGAGAAGTAGAGTTGATTCCTCAATACTTGACCAAACACGAAGGCTCAAATATGAAAACAACGCTCTTTGGCGTAGAATATGATGCGCCTTTCGGCATTGCTCCCGTTGGGTTACAAGGATTAATGTGGCCCAAATCTCCTGAAATCTTGGCGCAGGCTGCATTTGAACATAACATTCCATTTTGCTTAAGTACCGTTACTACCGCTAGTATTGAAACCATTGCTGAGATTACGGAGGGTAAAGCATGGTTTCAATTATATCACCCTAGAGAAGATAAAATAAGAGATGATATTATTAATAGAGCAGCGGCAGCTGAAATGCCGGTGTTAGTAATTTTAAGTGATGTACCTACTTTCGGATTTCGTCCTAGAGATATTAGAAATGGATTAGCCATGCCTCCAAAGATGACGCTTGCTAATATGTTACAAATCTGTACAAAACCTAATTGGGCATTGCGAACTTTATTCAATGGCCAGCCTAATTTTGAAACGCTTAAACCATACATGCCAAAAGGATTAGATTTGGCTCAATTGGGTAAATTTATGGATGATACTTTTGCTGGTCGCTTAAATGAAGAAAAAATTAAACCTATCAGAGATATGTGGAAAGGTAAATTGGTTTTGAAAGGAGTGGCCAATGAAATGGATGTTGAAAAAACTATTAGACTAGGAGTTGATGGCGTTATCGTATCCAATCATGGAGGTAGACAATTAGATGCTGGGGAGTCTACTATCAAACCACTGGCGAGGATTTCCGCTAAATATGGGGATAAGATAACGGTCATGATGGATAGTGGTATTCGGTCAGGACCTGATATCGCTTGTACTTTAGCAAGTGGCGCAGCATTTACTTTTTTAGGTCGTGCTTTTATGTACGGAGTAGCTGCTTTAGGAGCGAATGGTGGTGATCATACTATTTCCATTCTAAAAACTCAATTAAAGCAGGTAATGGAACAAATCTGTTGTGAAGAAGTAGCAAATTTTCCTGATTTTATAAAAAAATAATTAACTTGATATTTAATAATCAAATTAAAAAT
The DNA here is from genome assembly GCA_964645475.1 of uncultured Saprospiraceae bacterium. Taxonomy (GTDB): domain Bacteria; phylum Bacteroidota; class Bacteroidia; order Chitinophagales; family Saprospiraceae; genus JALZUU01. Next base: position 1,441 of record CAZYAC010000087.1, read on the forward strand.
TTATCAAATGGCGAATTTCAATATTGATGCAAAAAAAGAAGTAACTTATGACGCCATTGTCATTGGATCTGGAATCAGCGGAGGTTGGGCTGCGAAGGAATTATGTGAAAAGGGATTTAAAACGTTGGTATTGGAAAGAGGAAGAATGGTAGAGCATGTAAAAGATTACCCAACCATGAACGATGATCCTTGGGACATGGAACTGAGAGGATCTTTGACTCCTGAAGAACGCGAAAAACACAATGTGAATGTCCGAACTGGATGGGTCGGATCTACCAACAAGCATTTTTTTGCTAATGACCAAGAAAATCCATATACAGAAGTTAAACCATTTCTTTGGGTCAGGGCACATCAAATGGGCGGAAGGTCTTTATTATGGGGAAAACAAACCTATCGTTGGAGTGATATCGATTTTAAGGCCAATGCAAAGGACGGTTATGGAGTAGACTGGCCTATAAGATATAAAGATTTAGCACCGTGGTATACTTACGTAGAAAAATATGCCGGGATTAGTGGGGAAGCATTGGGTTTACCCCAGCTACCAGATAGTCATTTCCTACCTCCAATGGAATTAAATTGTGTAGAAAAACACATAAAGAAAAGAATTGAAAAGTCTTATCCCGGTCGTAATTTGATCATTGGTCGGGTGGCACACTTAACAGAACCGCTCAATGGCAGAGGAAAATGTCAGTACAGAAATCGTTGCGGCAGGGGTTGTCCTTATGGTGCTTATTTTAGTAGTAATGCTGTCACCCTTCCAGCGGCCAATGCAACTGGAAATCTAACTATCCGACCTTTTTCGATTGTACAATCTATTATTTATGACGATAAAAAAGGGAAAGCCACTGGTGTACGAATCATTGACGCAGAAACCAACGAAACCATCGAATATGCTTCCAAAATTATTTTTTGTAATGCTTCTACTTTAGGTTCTACTCAAATTCTTCTGAATTCCACCTCTAACCGTTTTCAAAATGGTTTTGGGAACGATAGCGGTGAATTAGGTCATAATTTAATGGATCATACTTATCGAGTTGGAGCTATGGGTAAGGTGGAAGGATTTGAGGATAAATATTACAAGGGAAGAAGGCCTAACGGAATTTATATTCCTCGTTATTATAATATTGACGAAAAATCTAAATCGGATAAATTTCTCAGAGGATTCGGCTATCAAGGCGGTGGAGGACGAGGAGGTAACACTGACCTTATTAACCAAGAAGAATTTGGAGCTTCCTTTAAAGATAAATTGCTAAAACCCGGACCTTGGGAATTTTTTATTACTGGTTTTGCAGAGTGCCTACCCTATCACGAAAACAAGGTATATCTCAGCAAGGAAAAGCTAGACAAATGGGGACAACCCACGTTAGCAATTGACGCAGAATTCAAAGAAAATGAAAAAGCATTAAACAAACAAATTAGAGAGGATGCAGTAGAAATGCTAGAGAGGTCTGGATTGAAAGATATTATTGGTTTTGATAATGACCATCCGCCAGGATTTGGTGTGCATGAGATGGGAACTGCACGGATGGGAAGAAACCCAAAAACTTCTGTATTGAATAAATTTAATCAGGTTCACGCAGCTAAAAATGTTTTTGTGACAGATGGTGCCTGTATGACTTCTAGCTCTTGCGTAAATCCTTCTCTCACTTACATGGCGCTTACTGCTCGAGCAGCCGATCATGCAGTGAAAGAACTAAACAAACAAAATATTTAGTCATGAATAGAAGAAATGTTATTAAAAACACTGGATTAATTGCAGGAGTAGGATTACTTGGGTCTTCCATGATGACCATTTTACAATCCTGTCAAAATGAGTCACATTCAGACTGGCAACCCTTATTTTTTACTTCAGACGAGTCCGCTTTTGTTTCTAGTTTATTGGACACCCTTTTGCCTCGCACAGATACTCCTGGGGCTCTTGACGTCAAAACCGATATTTTTATTGATAAAATTATTGCAACATCTTACGATTCAGCAGGCCAGCAAAAAATACGAAAGCAAATGGCCACCTTTAATCAAAACTGTGAACAGCAGTTTGGTGCTGTTTTTTCAAAGTTGGCCAAAAATAAAAAAGAGGCTGCTTTAAAAAAGGAAGAATCCAACAGTGGTAAATTGAACAAAGGTATCTGGGGTAAATCGGTAGGAGAACCGACTGAAGTTGGTTTCTACCGGTCATTCAAGTCAATGGCAGTTTGGGCCTATTTAAGCTCAGAAAAAATTGGAAAAGAGGTACTCAGTTATGACCCTATTCCACAAGCATATAATGGTTGTATACCAGTTTCAGAAGTAGGCAATAAATGGAGCTTATAATTATTTTTTTGTAGAAATCTCAATTACCCCACTACCTCCGTTAATTCCATATTCGGCTGTTTGGTCTGCTCTTCTCAAAACCTTGACTCGTGCAATATCGTTTGGGTTGAGGATAGATGCGAGGCCTGAAAGCGAACGTCCCACTTGTATACCATCGACCACAAACAAAGGACTGGTATCTGTAACCTGGGTAGTAGTAGTCCCTATTCCAGTAAGTCTGATATGTCCATTGTTATCACTACCGGTTACCTGAACACCTGGAATATTTTGAAAATACTCCGTCAAGGAACTGTATGTACGATTATTAGTTCCGTCAATTGGAGTAGTCATCTTACAACCCAAAAGACATAATAGAAAAAAGGCAAAGAATGATAATCTTTTCATGGTTTTTGGTTTTACGATTTTGAAAATAGCTTAATCATTATGCTGAACTATCTGAATAGATGCATTATTCTTGATAATAAGATAACAATTTTTTCCAGAAATCTTAATAGGAATGATCTTTCTTACCTGTTCTTTTATTTTTAATGATCCAATTGATTTTGTTTCAAATTTACCATTCTTATTAATAGTCAAAATATTTCCATAGCTGGCATCGTACTTTCCCATTTCAATATTATTATCAAAAAAATTGCCGCCTAACATAATTTGCTGATCATTTACGATTGCTCCAGCATTAATGGGTGAAAACTGCAAAACATCTGGTAAAGGACGAGCAATAAAACCATTTCCGGTATTTTCAAAATAGGCATTTTGAAGATAGTTTGCTTCTAATACCTTAGCCTGTGCTAACTGTTCTTTTCCAAAAATATTTTCAAAATTTTCTTTAGCTAATTTTGTGGACAACAAATAATTCTTTTTTAAATAAGTTAATTGTTTTGTTAATTCTTCATAATTAGCAAACGGAATTTCTCTACCGCCTAAATAATAAGTAAGAATTTGGTCCACTGATTTATTATCGTCAAAATCTTTTAAATATAGTCGCAATGGTTCTTCGGTCGTAGTATGTTTAAATCTGGTGTTCAATCCCAGATTACCTGCTAAAAAATCTATGTCTCCATCTTGGTCGAAGTCATGCGGAAGGACCATATTCCACCAGCCTTTATGATTACTAATTTGTTTTTCTCGAAAACCATTTTGTTGGTTTTCAAATAATTTTATCCCGTCCCACTCCATGGCAAGCAACAAATCAAGATCCTCATCTCCGTCAATATCTACCCAAGAACCACCTTTAACCATTCCGACGTTAGACAATTCTGGTGCGATTGATTCACTCACCTCCTCAAAGGCTCCATTACCTAAATTTTTAAATAAGTAGGACTTCGGAGTTATTCCGTAGGCCCAAGGAGTAGCTCTCGCTCCGAAAAAGAAATCAATCAGACCATCCTGATCATAATCAGTAGCTAAAACACAGGATGCAGTCGCATTAGAACCGGGAAAAAATTGTGCCTTAGAAAAATTACCGCTACCGTCGTTAAGGTAGAATCGCTGGAGGGTCTTCTCGCTATTTAATCGAAACTCGTTTCCTCCACTTGCGACCACGAGGTCCAAGATTCCATCATTGTCAATATCCTCAAAAATAGCATCGACATCTTCGTAAATACTATCTAAAAAAATATTAGATGGGTTGATATTGAAGAATGTGCCGTTTGGTTGTTGAAGATATATTTGACTTTTTTCTCTTTTGGCTGAGCCCAAGAATATATCGGTCAGTCCATCCTGATTTATGTCTCCCACCGCTGCCGCAGGACCAGCTGTTGAAACCATGTGTGGGATGAGGGTTTCTCGATTAAAGTCAATGAATCTATTTTCTTCGTGGACATAATCTAAATCTGTTGCATTCGTAATATCATCGAATGTTGGTTGGTCAGAAGAAGGTTTTTTTTGGAGTTGATCAAAATTAAATCGGGATAAGCCAGGACTCCATGCTAATGAATGAGTCTGGTTAAAAGCTAGTCCAGTTAGTTTTTGATAAGTTTGATCTGGCCAGATTACGATCATGGAATCCACCGTTGAAAATTCTCCAACTCCAATATTTAGTCCAAGTGCAACACTGGATTGATAACCTCTGACAGGGAAATGTTCATAAATTATTTTTTGATCTTTTTTGAACACAATAGCTTTGGCACCAATCGCATTTAGGTTTTTAGGACTACCTTTCAACTGCAGTGTAATAAAATTATTCGTACTATCAGAAGCCGTAGTTAAATTTTTATAAACAAAAGGTTCTTCTTCAAAGTTGTTGACTACGATATCTAAATCTCCATCATTGTCTAAATCTGCATAAGTGGCGCCATTGGAATAGGAAGTGGCATCATTAAGGATGGAGGGTGCTAGGTCTTTAAAAGTTAGGTCTTTATTGTTTTGAAAGAACTTATTCCGCAGTTTGATCTGAGGCATTTTTTCAATAATCAACATGTCGCTATCTTCCAATTTGTCATCTGCAGATTTATAATCAATGGGTGTTTTTTCTCTGAAATTAAAATAATCAATGTCGTTCATTCTGCGTTGAATTCCATTACTAACAAAAATATCTCGGTATCCATCATGGTCAAAATCAAGAAATAAATTTCCCCATGACCAGTCCGTTGCATAGATTTCAGAAAACATGGCTATTTCACTAAAAGTACCATTCCCGTTATTGAGCTGTAAATTGTTTCGTGCAAATTGATGATGATAACCGTGACCAATTTTAAAATTATATTCATTATTACCATCTTCTCCTAAGCTACTCTTCAAAATAACCGGATCTTCTGGTAACATATCCAGTGTGAAAATTTCGCTAAATCCATCATTGTTAATATCGGCAATGTCTACACCCATTGAGAACCGACTGGTGTGGTTAATTTGCTCTGTCAATAATTCTTTAAAGGTTCCATTTTTTTGGTTAATGTATAAATAATCATTTTCATGAAAGTCATTGCCAATATAAATATCCGGCCATCCATCTAGATTTAAATCTCCCGTAGCAATACCTAGTCCGTATCCGATTACGGTACTAAAGATTCCAGATTTTGCGGTAACATCAACGAATTGACCATTTTGATTTTGTAACAGACGATCTCCCGAAGTAGGATGATTTTCAGCGAAGGTCTTCCGGCGACCGAATGTCCCGTTTTGGTGTAGTGAATGATTCAATAAATAAACATCTAAATCTCCATCGAGATCGTAATCAAAAAAACTGGCCTGAGTTCCAAAACCTTGAAAATCTAATCCATAAGCTGCTGCTTCATCTTTGAAAGTTGGGATACCATTTTCAATTCCCTGGCAAACATATAATTGGTTTTGTCCTTCTAGAATTCGATAGCCACCGACTTGACAAACATAAATATCTAAGAGTCCGTCATTATTGATATCTACTACAGAAGTCCCTGTTGTCCAACCAGGCAATCCTTCCATTTTGGCTGCTTGGGTCGCTTCTTTAAATTTAAAATCACCTTCGTTAAGAAATAATTTATTGGCACTCATATTACTCGTAAAAAAAAGATCTACCAACCCATCATTGTTGAAATCACCAGCAGCAACCCCTCCCCCATTAAAAAAATACATATAATTGAAAACATTAAAATCAATGGAAGAGGTCACCTGATTTTGAAAATATAACTGGGTATGATCATTTTTTAGTAACTCAAATTTCGGAAAAATTTGTTCGTCCTGATCTTTAGTGCAACCAATAAAAAGCAAAAAAAATAGGATGACAAGAAAAAAAAACTTCGAATGCATACGATAAACTTTAAAAGACTTTTCAATAACAATTGGATAAAAAAATTAGTACTTGTTTAGATAGGCTATTCTATTATTTTAAAAAGTTTGGGTTTTTGATTATTTAAAAGGACGAATAGAAATTTTTCGTTTTCCTTTTCCATCGGAATAATGCTTTTAATATCTCCTTTTACAAAAAAACCGAAATCTTTATTTCCAATTCGTTCAAATTCACCTGCTCCAGTATTCATTAAAACATGCCCAAAACTGGCATCCAATTTTGAAAACTGAGGCGCAAAATGACTGTCGTTCCCACCCATAACCAAATCTTTTAAACCATCCGCGTTTAAATCAATGGCAGCAATTGCATTGACGGAAGAAAACTGGGTTTCTTTTGGCAAAGAATTAATCGTAAAATTTCCATCACCATTGTTTAAAGCAACAATTGATTTAAAATAATTACCCTCCTTAACTTCGGTATTTTCGATTACTTCTTGAGAAAATAGTTCCTGAATAGATTTTTTTGCATACTCCGTATGTTTATTGTTTTTCTTTTTTAAGCTGACTATCTGATCCGATAGTTCTTTCTTTAGTGGAACTGGCATATCTCGTCCATTGATGGTTCGAGTTAAAATTTTCTCTAAAGTTTTATTATTATCAAAATCATTCAGCCACAATTTTATAGGAGCTTCTTCAGACCCTTCCAAATAAAAATTCTCTCCACGATTACCAAGAATTAAATCTTGATCCCCGTCCTTGTCTAGGTCAGCTGTTTCTATAGCATACCACCATCCAGAAAAATCATTTAAATTAGAAGAAAGGCGCTCCAATTTTCCGTCGTTGTAACCAAAAAATTTTGGCACCATCCATTCACCAATAACAATTAATTCCAGTTTTTGGTCTCCGGTCAAATCAACTAGTTTGGCGTCAGTAATCATACCCGCTTGTTCTAAATCTGGTGCGATTTCAGAAATTACATTTTTAAAATTACCTTGGCCATCATTCTGATACCAGTAATTTTTAGGGCTTAGTCCGTATACTTTTGGAATACTTCTATTACCAACAAATAAGTCTAAATCGCCGTCCTCATCCACATCCCATGATAAAGCGACCGAAGTATTAAAACCGTTTAAAGGAAAAGCATCCTTCTTTATTATAAAATTTCCTTCCCCATCATTTAGGTATAAACGGTCTTGCAGAAACTCCCCTCCTTGCGCTTGAAAATTACCACCCGACCCTACAAACAAATCTAAGTCGCCGTCCCCATCTGCATCAAAAAAATGAGCAGCTGTATCTTCAAATCGAGATTCATCTTCAAAATTCCCTGATTGAAATTGAAATTCGGTGCCTTTCTGTAAATATATTTGTCCCACTTGCCGACTCGCACCACCCACAAAAACATCTTGGAAACCATCACCATTTACATCCCCAATTGTCGCAGTAGGCCCTTCTTTAGAGAGCATTTTATAAACTAGTCCTTCACGAAAGAAATCAATAAAGTCATCTTCCTCATGTGGGAAAAAGTTAGTAGCAACCTCTTGTAAGACCTGATTTTCTGATTTGATTAAATCATTATTCGGAGTAAATGGGACTTTATTGACCTGCTTAAAATCAACCCGTAAAAGCGTATCAATCGTTGGATTTTTTAAAACAGATTTTAAATGATTATCCCAAAAAACTACCAAGGAATCCACCGCAACATTTTCTCCTAATCCAAACACCATTTTATAATCAACTGAAGACTGAAATCCACGAGTAGGAATCAGCTGAAAGTTAAGATGCTCAGCACCAATATGTACAGATACTTTGGCACCTATAGCAAAAGTATTTTGCTCACTACCGGCTAATTGGATCGTGAGATGGTGATTATCAGATTGTTTTTCCGAATTGTTTTTGTATAAAAAGGCAGGTTGATTAAGATTATTAATCACTAAATCTAAATCTCCATCATTGTCCAAATCTCCATAGGCAGCACCATTGGAAAAAGACGGTTCATCGAATCCCCAATTGGTACCAACATCCGAAAATGTTAAATCTTTATTATTTTTGAATACTTTGTTTGGTAATGGTGTAGACGGCATTTTTTCGAGAATCTTGCTCATGTCTTCTTTCTTTCCAGAAAGGGCCATTTTTTGCATCAGTTCGTCGGCAAAAAAATTGATAAAATCCTGATCCGTCACATCCTGAAAAACCCCGTTACAAACATAAATATCACGATAGCCATCATTATCAGCATCAAACATCAAAGCTCCCCAACTCCAGTCTGAAGCCTCTACCCCACTGAAATGAGAAATTTCACTAAAAGACTGATCTTTGTTATTGTATTGTAAGGTATTGTGCATATATTGATGATAAAAATCTTTTTGAAGGGCTAAATAATATTTTTTATAATCATCAAAAAGTGTCACCGTTTTTAGTCGATAATCATCGCTAGGCAACATTTCAGTTACAAAAATTTCTGGATAGCCATCATTATTAATGTCTGCCATATCGGCACCCATTGAAGATAAGCTTAAATGTTCCATCCAATTTTTAATATCTTCTTTAAAAGTCCCATCACCATTATTGATATACAAATAATCTCTTTCAAAAAAATCATTGGAAATATACAAATCTGGAAAATTGTCTCCATTAACATCCCCTACGGTGATTCCAAGTCCAAAACCTATTAAACTACCATAAATTCCTGCTTCTTTAGTAATATCTACAAATTTCCCATTTTCATTTTTAAGAAGCTTGTCGCCTCCGCCTTTCACAAAATCTTTAACATTCCAATCCTCGGCATAAAGTTCTCTTTTATTAGAATAGTTTAACGTGTTTACCGGAATAAAGCTGTTATTCAGTATATAGCAATCTAAGTCACCGTCCATATCATAATCGAAAAAGGCGGCATGTGTGGTATAGCCATCTTCGTTTAAGTTATATTCAGCTGCTTTTTCTGTAAAAGAATTATCCTGATTATTAATGAATAATTCGTTTTGGTGATCATCTCCTTTAACATATCCTGCGTTGCACACATAAATATCCAAAAACCCATCATGGTTTAAATCTACCATTGCAACTCCCGTACTCCAAGCTTTGGTACCGCCAACACCAGAGGATTCGGATATGTCATCAAATTCAAAATTTCCTTTATTAAGAAATAATTTATTTTTTCCCAGATTACTGGTAAAATAAATATCAGTCAATCCATCGTTATTAATATCCCCCATAGCTACCCCACCTCCGTTATAAAAATTTCGATAACTAAATAAGTTAAAATCTTCCGTATTAGCTACTTCATTAATAAAGTTAATGCCAGAAGATTGGATGGAAATTTTTTCGAAAAGAACGGTAGTTTTCTTTTCGGGTTGACAACCTAAAATAAAGGATAGTATAATAAGGGTCAGAATGATTCTCATTTTTTCTTCTTCAGTATGTTAAATAAAAAACAAAGCAGATCATTCTAAAAAGAATGACCTGCTTTATCGGACGCTAATTATTAAATCAAATAATCATATTTAAATAATTAGGGGTTTAGTATCCTTCATTTTGCACTAGGTTTGGATTTGATGCCAAAGCTAAAGCAGGAATTGGAAACTTAGTACGGAATGGCTCCGATGCTACTTTTTCACTCCAAGCCTCATTATACCTTCCAAATCGAATCAAATCTGTTCTTCTAATTCCTTCCCAGTATAATTCTCTACCTCTTTCATCTAAGATTCCATCTAAGTCTACAGAACCAAGGTCAGCTACCCCTCGAATTGACCGTAGACCATTGATGGTCGCAAGTGCAGCAGTATTATCGCCAGATCTAAATTCTGCTTCTGCTTTCATTAGAACAACATCCGCATAACGTAACAAAACATATCTGGTATCCCCAAAAGAAGATGGATGGTATTTCATAACTCGAATACCTTTCTCAGTAGAAGCTCCCGCTAATGGTACGTCTCTTGAAAAGTTTAAAGGTAAGGATGTTCTAGAATCTATGGTTTCAGTTCCATCATCGTTGAATTGTTGACCACTTAAGAATCCTAAATTAATACCATGAAACTCTTCTCCTAGAGCACGTGGGCTTGGAGCAGTTTTTCGGATATCTCCATCTTCTAATTTATCATAAAATTCTGCTAGTGTAGTAAATCCATTCCATCCACTAGGATTTTGGCTATAGTGTAAGGTCATCCAAATACGATTTTGAGGAGAACCTTGACTTGAAGCAAAAATAATTTCTGAAGACTCGTTAGGGTTAAAGTTATCAAAATAATCTGGTTCGATACTATATCCATCCGCAGTCACAGCGTCCGCAGCATCAATAACTTGTCGATAATCACCAGCGGTACCCGTAAGTGCTTCTTGATTAAGAATTAATCGAGCTTTTAACGCATTGGCAGCTGCTTTATTTGCAATCGTGTTATCAGAAGATGGTCCCACAGAAGGTAATCCATTAATAGCTTCATTTAAATCAGTTAAGATAAAGTCAAATGCTTCTTGGGGAGTAAAAACTCGAGGATCAATTTCTGCTCCTTCATCAACTTCACGGAAAGGAACTTGACCAAAGTAATCCAAAATGAAATACATGTGAAAGGCACGTAAAAACCGCGCTTGTGCCACAATTTCTGGAGTAGCATCCACAGCTGCTAAGGTTAAATTACAGCGGAATACCCGCTCGTTAAGCTGATTCCAAGAACCATTGACCCCTGAATGAGCAGCATCCCAAGTGTGCGCATGTAGGGTTCTCCAAACCCCATTATCTCCCCAATCAACTCCTCTGGTAGGAGGAAGCATTTCATCGGAAGTATGGGTATTTAAAGCATAAATATTGGCTTGATCTGTATAAGCACCAAAATCAGAATAGTTGGTATTAAGTAATTCGGGAGCATCATCAATAATTCTTTCCCCATCATCACCTGTTTCTGCAAAATCTGAATCGGTTGGTTCTACTTCCAAATCAGTACAGGCGAATAGCGTAAAAACTGCCATTAATCCTATACAAAAACTTTTAAAAATTAATTTATTATTCATAATAATATGGTTTAAAAAATTCAATAAAATTAAAAGCCAAAACTGGCACCAAAAATAAATGTACGGGCACGTGGATAAGGTGTATAGTCAATCCCAAAAGAAGGAACACCATCTATTTGTTTATTTGTATTTACCTCTGGATCTTGTCCACTGTAATTCGTAAATAGAGCTAAATTCTGGCCCGTAACAAAAAATCTAATATTTGAAATATATTTAACTGCTGGAGCAACACTATAGCTTAATGTTACATTTTGTAGTCGAACAAAATCAGCTTTTTCTAGAAACCGCGTAGATACGTCAGGAGAGTTGGTTCTAGCTTCTCCATTGCCAATCACATCACTAGTCACGTTTCTTCCTCCTGCAATTGAACCTGCAGTAAAGAACGCATTTCCAGTATTACTGTAAACAAAATGACCAAATTGTCCTGTAAGAAAGATACTTAAAGAAAAATCTTTGTAAGAAATATTATTTGTAATTCCACCATTCCATTTTGGAAGAGGGCTAGCACCCACAAATTGTTGAACATCTTCATCATTAACATATTTTTGGGTGGATCCATCCTCGCTAAAACCTGCAAAATCACGAAGGAAAAAAGCATAAAGAGGTTGATCTTCCGCAATCCTTTGTGCAAATGCCCCTGTTAATCCCTGACCATTAATTGCCCCCGTATCAATAATTAGACCCCCTAAATTTTTAACGGTATTAAAATTATAAGATGCATTAATCGCTACGTTCCAAGAAAAGTCTTTCTTATTAAGCAGATAATAATCTAATCCTAATTCAAATCCGTTATTAATTACATCTGCATCAAGGTTTGTCCAAACAAATGGATTAACAGCAGGCTGAGCACTATTTATTCGGATCAATAAATCATTGGTGTTTTTGAAGTATACATCAAACGATCCATTCAATCGACCGCTGCCTATTGAAAAATCGATACCGGCTCCAAACTGAGTGGTAGATTCCCATTTTAGATCTGGAGTTGCAAAGGCTACATCAGCAAGACCACCACCAGTTACATTTCCACCAGAATCAATATCCCAGTTTCCAAATCGTTGACGAGCCGTAAAGAGGTTGTGTCCAAATTCCTGATTACCAGTAATTCCCCAGTTAGCTCTGATACTTAATTCGTCAAAACTATCTCCTAAAAATCCTTCATCAGCAATTTTCCATTTTGCGGCTATCGCAGGGAAGTATCCATATCGGTTTCCTGATCCAAATCTGGTAGAACCATCCGCACGAAGACTGGCTCTGAAAATATACTTATTTTGGATAGCTACCGCTGCTCTTCCGTAGAATGAATTAAGCTCATCTTTAAAACTGGAAGAGTTAATAGGAACGACTGAATTACCAGTACTGGCATCAATAGAAGAAAAGTTATTAATCATTTGATCTAAGTCAGCGGTTCTAAAATTAGTCATCTCAAAACCTGAAGTTTCGGTTTCAAAAGACAGATAAGAATAACCACCAACCAAATTCAAATTGATACTTTCGGATAAATCTGCATCATAAGTTAGATAATTCTCCCAACTTACATTGTTATTTTGCAATTCTTGTGTATATAATCTTCCACGTCCTTGAATGGCTGCTCCAGCAAAAAGGTCACTAGAAAAAGCATCTCTTCTCGATCCAGACGTACGATCCAGACCAGCCTGGGTAGTAAAAGAAAAATCATCGGTAAATTTGTATTCCGCAGTTACACTTCCCAAACCTCTAATGGTATTAGCAAAACTTCTCGAAAATTCAAGCAACGCTAAAGGATTCGGTTCTGTATTACTTAATTGAGCAATGTCTCCAACAGTAGACGCTAATCGCTCCCTAGCTTCTTCGGATAAATCGGAAGCATTAACTGGAATAGTTGGATTGAATTTTATGATCGCCCCAATCAAGTCACCTTCAAATCCTGCATTTTCACTAATGGGAACAAATTGATCTTCAACATTAGAAACAGTAATAGAGGTAGAAATTTTTAATCGATCATCTAAAAATTTACGATCTCCGTTAAACCTTGCCGTTAATCTTTCTAAGCCACTTTGTTGAATAATTCCTTCTTGATCTTGATAACCCAAAGAAAAACGATAGTTTCCAGCTTCGGTTCCACCACCAAAGGTAACATTATGGGTATGCGTTACACTCGTTCGAAAAAGTTCATCCTGCCAATCTGTATTTCCTCCAAAATTTATGGCGATAGGATCTACACCTGGATTGAAAGTCTGCCAAGCATTGACAAATTCGTCCGCTGATAAAAGATCATATTTATTAGCTAAAGTACCTAACCCTAGGGTGAAGTCATAACTTAATGTACTTTGTCCAGCCTTCCCTTTTTTGGTCGTAATAATTACTACACCATTTGCACCACGCGATCCGTAAATCGCTGTTTCAGAGGCATCCTTTAAAATAGTGATATTTTCAATATCATTTGGATTAAGGAAATTTAATGGGTTACGAGCAGCAGCAGCACCAATCCCAGTTTCCTGCCCCTCAATACTACCACCTCCACCTAAAGGCACACCATCTACCACAAATAATGGATTATTTCCATTACGCACAGAGGAAGTTCCTCTAATTCTGATATTAACACCAGCACCAGGTTCACCACTCGCAGAAGTAATTTGTACTCCAGCGGCTCGGCCTTGTATTAATTGCTCTGGAGAAGCAATTACACCACTATTAAAGTCTTCCGAATTTACTGAAGATACTGCACCTGTTGTGTTTGACTTTCTTACAGTACCATAACCAACTACCACCACTTCGTCAAGGACTGATCCAGCAGTCATTGTAATATTAATGGTTGCATCGGATCCAACGGTCATTTCC
>CAZYAC010000088.1:0-2841 GCA_964645475.1 uncultured Saprospiraceae bacterium
TAAGCTTAATTTTCATCTTCTAATTTACATTAGTCGTTTACTCATTTTTCAAATTATTCTGCTGGAATAATCGCTCCTGCTTCAAACCATTCTTTCACGGCTTCTACGTATTCATCAACGGGTACGGGAGGCGCTTCTCTTAGGTTTCCTTCCGCATCGATTCCGGGGGTCCATGCCCAAAGCACCAGTGCATCTTCTGTCAGGTGTTTCATTACTTCTTGACGGCTCCTTCCTCCGTTTCTTTTTTTATCCAAGATAGATGTTGCAATTTCAGTACGCGACAAACCTCCCCATTTCATGGTTGCTGGAGCTAGGCTCCAATGAGGTGCCCCGGGTACGCCCGAGAACTCATTATTTTCTTCTTGATGACAAGTATTACAATTGGTGGCAGGAAAGCCTAAATTGCCTTCTCCTCTTGCCATTCCGAAATAGTGTGGATGACTATCTTCTCCTTGTTTGGGGATATTATCACTTGGATGGCAATTCATACAACGTTTGTGGGTGAGTACGTCCATCATTTTTTCGAAATTTTCTGCACTGCTAGCAGTAGCCAAAGTCTCTGCTGTAGCTTCTAAATTATTTTCTAATTCAGTACTGCTAAAATTGGAAGCGAACAAAATGGTAGCGAAAAGGAAAAGCGGTAGAACATAGAATAGTTTTTGATTTCTCATTTTGTTATTTATTTAAATTATCTCTTTGCGAAAGAGGTAATAAACAAATGTAGTGAAATAGTTAGGAAAATACTTGTCTATTCGTGTCAAAGATCACTAAGGGACGTGTTCAAAATAATTCATAGTTATGAGATTTTATCCTAAAACGATTTAATATGTCCCTAAATGATCTTTTTGTCCATCTTTTTAGTCTTTGTCTCGTCCATAGCTCTGTACCTAAAAAAGAAAATTATTGGATGCTATCCTGAATGCTCATTTTGATTTTTCCCCTCTATAAAAGCAGCGATTTGAATTTCTTCAAATTCTAAGAATCGAAATTCGTTTTCCAATAAGCCCTACTTCAATTTCCTTTTTCAGAAAGCTCGTTTTTAAGCAATATATTTAAGATAGGTCTTGGTAATAGCTTAACAAGTGGGTAAAGAAGCCTAAGTTTGATACCTGACATTACAAAAGATTTGTTATTTCGATAGGCATTCCAAACATCTTTTGCTACCTCTTTTTTATTGGTAGCTACCAATCCTTCAAATGTTTTAACATTTTCCATCTTAGCCGCTTTTTTAAACTTGGTATCTCGAATGGCTGCTGGACATATGGTCAAAACTTTCACTTTTGAATCTGACATTTTCAATTCTTCATTTAACGCCTGACTATAATGAGAGACAAAAACTTTGGTCGCAGCATATAAGGCCAATTGAGGAACAGGTTGAAATGAGGAATTTGAACTAATATTTATGATCGTGCCAGAATTTCTTTTCATCATATCAGACAAAAATAAACGAGTCATTTTATAAAGTGTTATCACATTTAGTTCTATCATATTCAATTCCTTTTCCATAGCTAATTCATGGCTCATACCGTATAGGCCATACCCTGCATTGTTTATCAAAACATCAAGATTGGTGTTTTTAATTTTGAACCAATTGAATACTTTTTGAGCGGCGTCTGCTTGCGACAAATCCTGAATAAGATAATCCACCTTGGTATCCATCGACAATGCTGCTAATAATCGTTGCTTCGCCATTAACGCTTCCTCTTCATTAATGGTAACCCAAAAAATATTAAAGCCTTGTTTAGCAAAAATTGCAGACATCTCAAATCCTATCCCGCTGGAACCTCCTGTAATTAAAATATTTTTCATAATTATGTCTAATTAAATTAATACTAACATGTTCTAAGCAAACCATTTACTTACCCATTTTACTAATTGGTCTTTACGACTAGTGTAAGGCGGATAAAATAGCTTAATCGTATCAAATGGAGACCAATGTTTTTGAATTCCCTTTTCATTTGAAAATGCTTTGAATCCGTGAAAGCCATTGGCTTTTCCAATACCGCTATTATTGCTACCACCGAAAGGCAAATATGGATTGACGTAGTGAGTGGCAGAGTAATTTACAACGGCGGCTCCTGAACGTGTAGCGCTTATTACTTTATTTATGTTGTCTTTATTAGAGCTATAGATGTATAAGGCTAATGGCTTTTCACCTTTGTTAATTTCGTGAATAACATCATCCAATTGGTCAAAGGCTTTTATGGGCAAAATAGGTCCAAAAATTTCTTCCTGCCAAAGCAGCGCATCTTCTTTTAAATTTGAGATAAGGGTTGGTTCAATATAATTTTCAGCAGCATCCATAGTGCCTCCTAATTCAATAGTACCGTTTTTATTTTCAGCATCTTCTAGGTAGTTTTTTAATCGTTGAAAATGTCGTCCGTTTATGATTCTTCCATAGGAGTCTGATTGTTTTGGATCTTCACCAAAAAGTTTAATGACCTGCTCGCGATAAGCGGCTAAGAATTTTTCTTTAACAGAATGATGTACCAATACATAATCTGGGGCGATACAAACCTGTCCATTATTTAAGTTTTTCGACCATGCTATTCTGGCTGCTGCCTTTTCGATATTGGCAGTTGAGTCGACGATTGTGGGGCTTTTACCTCCAAGTTCTAAACTGACACTGGTTAGATTAAGTGCTGCCGCTTTCATAACGATTTTCCCAACTGATGGAGCTCCCGTGAAAAAAATATGATTAAACGGTTGTTTTAATAAATGGCTTGTTGTAGGAATCCCTCCTTCAATAACAGCAACTTCATCATCTTTAAAAAGACTAGAAACAATTTTATTAATCACCGTTGAAGTTTGAGAGGATACTTCGGAGGGTTTGAGGATAAC
>CAZYAC010000088.1:2941-4861 GCA_964645475.1 uncultured Saprospiraceae bacterium
TTTTATTAATCACCGTTGAAGTTTGAGAGGATACTTCGGAGGGTTTGAGGATAACCGCATTACCAGCGGCAATTGCAGAAACAAGCGGTATTAAAGCCAAGTTAAGCGGAAAATTCCAGGGAGAGATAATGAGTACAACTCCCTTGGGTTCAAATTTAACCTGATGAGAAAAACCAAAAAGATTTATGGGCGTAGGTACACTTTTATTACGCATCCATTTGTGAAGATGTTTAATGGTATGCTTAATAGCACCGATTACAGGAACCACTTCATTGAGTTCAACTTCAGTTGGATGTTTTCGTAAGTCTTTGTGAACAGCTTTTTTTATTTCTTCATTATAAGTTACAGCAATAGCCTGTTTTAAATTTTTAAGTTTTAAAATTCTTTCTTTAGCTGTAGAACGGGCAATTCTAAACTGTGATCGTTTTTGTAATTCAAATAATCGATCAATTTCGTGGAATTGTTTTTCTTGATTATTTATTTTGTCTACCATATTTTTAGTTTTTTATACCCAAAGTATCGCTGAATCATTTTGGTGCCATTTCAAATAAAGATCACTAAATCTTTGATTAATAATTTGTCTTTTGACTTTAAGTGTAGGTGTTAAAAAATCATTATCAATTGACCAAATTTCACTTTGAATAACGACGGTAGATATGTGTTCAAAACTACTTCTGGTTTTATTTACTGTTTCTATGATTTCTGAAATAGAATTTTCCACTATTTCTTTATTTTCACTAAGTCCTAATTCTGATAGATTAACAAGCGCAATTGGTTGAGGAACACCCAATCCGACAACACATACTTGCTCAACGAAATCATTTTGCATGATCAACTCTTCCATAGGGTTTGGGGTTACATAACTTCCTTTGGACGTTTTGAATGCATCATTTAATCTACCAATTATTTTTAAATTTCCATTCGCATCTATTAATCCTTTGTCACCACTATGCATCCAACCATCTTTTATCACAGACGCAGTTTTCTCTGGATCTTTGTAATACCCCGTCATTAGAAATGGGGTTTTCATTAAAACCTCTCCTGAATTTGGGTCAACTTTCACATCTCCATATGGAATGGGTTTTCCAACTGAATCAAATGGTGTTTTTCCTACGCCATAAGTAATGCATCCACAAACTTCAGTCATGCCATAAGCTTCTATTAAATGAATATCCAATTTATTAAAAAACTCCTTGATAAAAGCAGGGGTAATAGCAGCTCCGGTTCCTACTACTCTAACATCTCTGAAGCCCAAAGCCGTTCTTATTTTCTTTTTCAAAATCCTTGAGACAATAGGAATATTGAATAAAAAATAAAGCTTCTTTTTAGGAATTTTTTCAATAACCCCGAGATAGAATTTATTCCAAAGTCGTGGAACAGAAAAGAAAATAGTCGGTTGAGTATCTTGTAAATTTTTAGCAAAAGTATCGATGCTCTCCGCAAAGGAAATACTCCCACCAAACCAAATAGAAGGTAACTCGATTCCAATTCGCTCACCTACATGATTGAGCGGCAAATAAGAAAAGGTGCGTATCTCCGGTAATGAAATCAGCCCAACAAAATTAGTCTCTTCTTCTTGTATCATGGTCCAACTAGGAGATCGGTGAACATGCATGACACCTTTGGGCGTACCGGTAGTGCCAGAAGTAAATTTAATCGTCCACAAATCATCCAGATTCGGTACAAAATTATCATTAGCTGGGGGCGCATCTCGTATTAGTTCATCCCATTCTAAGCCAATATCTACTTTCGCATTACCTTCATAGTGCGGAAATTTAATGGATAAAATCTCTGAAGAAATGGCCTTTATTCTATCTTCCCAATAATCTAATTTACCCAAAAAAATGGCCTTCAAATCAGCTAAATCAATTACTTTTTTTAATCCTTCTTGAGTAAGACTCGAGTACAATGGAACGGAAA
>CAZYAC010000088.1:4961-9311 GCA_964645475.1 uncultured Saprospiraceae bacterium
GGAAGCGCATTTCCACCAGCCTGCTTAACCTCTTCAGCAGTTGTAAAGATGGTTCCTTCCAGTTTAGGATGAGGTTCTACCGTTTTTGCAGCGATACAAATATTAGCCCCTTCGGCTGCTAATCGTAGCGCGATAGCTTTACCGATGCCTCTACTTGAGCCTGTAATAAATGCTGTTTTTCCTTTCATTTTGTTGACTTAGATTTTATTACCCAAAAAGAGACTGCAATTTCATCGCAACGTTCATATCTCCTTTGATTTTTACTTTGCCACTCATCACTGCTCCCATAGGATTTAGATCGCCACTGGTTAGAGCTAAAAAGGTATCAAAGCTAGTTTCTACTAAGCAAGCAGCATCTTTGTTTTCAGTAGAGACTTCGTTTTTATCGCCCGAACCGTCGATATAAAGTTGGTTGTCACCAAAGTCAAATTTTAAGGTGTTTCCTAGTGGAGCTGCAGCTCCGGCTTTTTGTTTAATTTGATCTAATACTGTTTCTAAATTCATCTCGTTATTATTTAATTGTTTATTTGAATTATTTTCGTCTGAAGTCGTATCATAAGAAGTATCGTCGATAATCATTTTGGCAATGATTTCTCTCATAATTTCTGAAGAACCTCCACCGATTGTACCAACACGACTATCTCTGAACATACGTGCTATTTTGTACTCCTCCATATAGCCATAGCCACCAAACATTTGCAGGCATTGTGTCATTACTTTATCTGATAGTTCTGTTGCTAATAACTTTGCCATCGAACATTCTTTTACCGCATATTGGCCATCGTTGTTTAATCTAGAGCAGTAGAGAACAAACTGTTTACAAGATTCAATTTCGGTCGCCAGTTGTGCCATGCGATGTCTGAGTACCTGGAATTTATTGATGGGTCTGTTAAATGCTTCTCGCTCTGACATATACTGGAGGGTATATTCCATGGCAGACTCACAGGCTGCATAGCCCATTACTGCACCTACCAATCTTTCTATTTGCAGTCCTCCCATGAGATAATAGAATCCTTTGCCTTCCTCTCCAATAAGATTTTCTTTGGGAACTTTGACATTATCAAAAGCCAATTCTGCCGTATCTGAAGCATGCCAACCCAATTTTTTAAGCTTAGTAGCCGATACACCTTCTGCATTTCTATCTATGACCAACAGACTTACCCCTGCAGGTCCTGCTTCCGGATCCGTTTTGACAACGGTAACGATAAAATCACCATATACTGCATTGGTAATAAAAGTCTTCGAACCATTCACCATATAATGGTCTCCATCCTTTTGAGCTGTGGTCCTAATATTAGCTACATCAGAACCAGCCGTAGGTTCCGAAATACCTATACAGGATATCAACTCTCCTTTTATAATACCGGGCAAATATTTTTGCTTCAATTTTTCAGAGCCATATTTGGCAATATAAGTTGAAGACATATACTGGACTACGGCTTGAGTGATCGCAAAGCCTCCAGAAAATACTTTTGAGGTTTCTGCACAAAATATAACGTCAAAGAAAAAGTCCAGTTCTGAACCACCGTAGGCAGATGGATACCCTAATCCTAGGTAGCCCTGTTCACCCATTTTTTTCCAAATGGATTTGGGAATTTTTTGATCTTCTTCCCATTTATCAATGTTTGGAATTACTTCTTTTTTGAGAAATGTCTTTAGGCTTTCGCGAAATAATTCGTGATCTTCTGTAAAATAATATCCAGCCATAATTATAGTTTGTAATAGTTCTGATCAATAAAATGAGCAGCTACTTTTCGTCTTAAATTTATCAGGTCTAAATAGGGTAATTCAATCAATTTTTTGAGCCCTTTAAAATTGTCTAAAGCCTCTTTTTCAGTAGAGCAATTAAACACGAGTTCCTTAACATCCGTTTTCATGAGTTCCATTTTATCATAGACATAAAGCAGCATTAGATCCCTATGGATTGGGGAGGAGGTTTCTTTTTGACTTCTCAGAATGGAGGATTCTATCAAGTAGGTATGGGATAGTATATCTGCTAATCGCGATAAAACTTCTTGTGCATTTTTGATTTCACCCTGGTACTTCTGAGCAGCGATGCCGATAGAGAGAATGGCTACCGTTTTAATGTTTGTTATGATTTTTTTTGTAAAATCTTCTGCTGCTGGACTGTTTGGAATGACAGATAATTCGCCGTTTTTTAAGGCAGCAAATTTGGACATTATTTCTTCCATTAATGGTAGTTCTCCACTAAATCCTTTTTTTAGAATTGTTCCAGGAATGACCAGTCTATTAATTTCGTTGGTACCTTCATAAATTCGATTTCCTCTTATATTTCTATACAAGACAGATATTTCTGATTCTCCAGAGAAGCCCATACCTCCATGGATTTGCAGCGCTTCATCAACCACAAACTGTTCTACTTCGGAACCAACTACTTTAATGATGGCACACTCTGTTGCAAATTCAGCAGCTACTTTTTGTTTGGCGGTAAGCTGGTCAACGCCATTAGAACGTTCATAATCCATGAGCATATCCATGTCTCCACCCAGTCGATGCCAAGCAGATTCTAAGGCAAAAATATAAGTAGCCATTTTAGCTATCTTTTCCTGTATGGCTCCAAATGAGGAGATCGGTTTCCCAAATTGAATTCTCTGATTGGCATAGCTTACACCAAGTCTAAAGGCTCTTTTAGCAATAGCAGACCCGGCAATACCAATCATCAGTCGCCCCATATTGAGTGCATTCATAGCGATTTTGAATCCTTTATTCCGTTCTCCTAACAAGTTTTCTATAGGAACTTTTACGTCTTCAAAAAACACTTGTCTAGTCGAAGATCCATGAATACCAAGTTTTTTTTCTTCGGCACCTAGTTTTATTCCCCATTCTTTTTCTACCAGTAAGCAGGACAATTTGGGATCATCTTCTATCTTACAAAAAACCGAGAATACATCAGCAAACCCTGAATTGGTAATCCACATTTTTTGCCCATTGAGAATAAAGTGTTTTCCATCTTCCGAATAAACTGCTTTGGTTTTTCCGGACATGGCATCTGAACCTGCACTAGGTTCCGTTAGACAATAGGAACATTTTATTTTACCGTTAATAATCCCTTCTAAATATTTTTCTTTTTGATCTTTATTACCGTAAAAAAGAATCGTGTTTATCCCCAACCCTCTTTGAATACCTAGCGTTTGTGAAAAAGAAAAACTATCGGACATTATTTCAGAGGCCACCAGATCTGTTTTTATGTCAGAGCCAAATCCTCCCTGTTCTTCTGGTACAGAAAGTCCTAAAAACCCTAAGTCACCTAGCTTTTCTAACTTTTCAGGGGCTAAAAGAACACCTTCCGCCGAATCAAAAATTTCTTTATTGGGTTCAATTTCTTTATCCAAAAAATTTCTGATCGAATTTCTAAGCATCGTTTGTTCTTCCGTATGATCTTCAGGAGAAAATAAATTTTCCGGCAAAGATTCTTTCAGCAGAAAACTACCCCCTTTTATTAGTTCTTTATTTTTTTCCATTATAAAAAAGATTTTAAGACATTAGGTAATCCCATTTTATCATAATTCAGATGTTGTGCGCCATCCACATAGAGAGATATTCCTGTAATGTAGCTTGCCAATGGACTAGCCAAATAACAAACAGCATTCGATACATCTTCTACTTTTCCAAATCGCTTTAGAGGGATCGCATTTTTCGCATGAGCAAACATTTCTTGTACTTTCGGCGGATAAGTCTCAAGGCCTGAACTTTCGATAATACCGGGTGCGACACAATTAATTCTAATATTAAAATCACTCCATTCTTGAGCGAGTGTTTTTGTTAAGTTTTCTACTCCTGCCCTAGCCGCACCGGTATGCACCATTCCCGGAAAACCTCTATGCATATCCGCAATAATATTTACGATAATACCCTCTTTCTGAGGAATGAAAAATTTATTGGCCATAGCCTTAATCATAAAAAAAGTACCATTGAGGTTGTTGTTGATTACCGCAGCCCAACCATTATTAGATAAGTATTCTGCCAGTACGGGAAACTGTCCTCCAGCATTATTGACCAGGATATCTAGTCGGCCTAATTTTTCTTTAATAAAATCTGCCAGTTTGCCGATGGCTTCTTCCTCTCTAATATCACAGGGCAACGCATAGGTCTCACCAAACACTTGCAGTTCTTCCTTCGCTTTTAGCAACAAGTCTTCTTTGCGAGAGCAGATGACAACTTTGGCGCCCAAGAGGAGCAAGTCTTTTGCAATCTGAAACCCAATCCCCGATCGACCTCCAGTTACTAAGGCTATTTTGTCTTTAAATGTATTTTCTTTAAACATTGGATTTAACTTACTCGATTAATATTTAGGATTTCTCTGGTTTCAGATATGGTGGCTGGTTCTCG
>CAZYAC010000088.1:9411-15219 GCA_964645475.1 uncultured Saprospiraceae bacterium
CCTCCTAGTACGCCCATCACGAGACTATAGCAAGCATTGTCGGGAATAAGTCCCATCATGCGAAGTGGTTCTGCATTTCTAATATGTCCGGTGTCAAAGCATTCCATCTCAGGGCAAATTCCATTTTCATTCATTGACTTTACGACTTCCGACATGGTGTCGAAGGAGTTTTCAAAGACGCCGTTCCAGAAAAATTGTTTCTGCTTTTTAGAAAAAATAGCATAGTTCATACTCCCCATATTGAAAGCAGCCATTTCTGGTTTGGTGGCTGGAAGGTGAGCGATTCGTTCTGCTACTGATAATCCAATCGCACCCGTTGAATAATTAACAATAACGTTTTTACATACTGCTCTGACCTCTTTTTGAATTTGCTCAAATACTTCTGTGCGCCAGGAAGGCAGGCCATTGTCCTCCCGGGCATGGATATGTACAATGGATGCTCCAGCGTCGGCGGCTCTTTTTGCTTCAGCGGCAATCTCAGAGGGCGTATAAGGAATATACTCGCAGTGTGTACGATTCGTAGCAGCTCCGGTCAGTGCAGCAGAAATAATTATTTTATCTTTTTTCATAATTTACTTTGGTGTTTTATTCTCCTGTCCAAACAGGTTTTCTTTTTTCTCTAAATGCTTTTAAGCCTTCTTGACCATCTTGGCTACTTATCGTTTTTAAAAACATAGCCATCAAATATTTTTGCTGTTCTTTTCCGTCCGTGATATGATCAAAAGCAGTTAAACCATATTTGATAGCGGTTGGACTATTTTGTTTTATTTCTTCTACGATGCGATCTGTTAGATTGTCAATTTCTGTTGATGTTGCTACCTCGGTAACCAATCCCAATTTTTCTGCTTCTAAGACCGACAGGTTATATCCTCGGATACACCAGTCCAGTACCTTCCGTGTTGGCATAACCTTCATTAGACTCGCCATTACTTGAAAAGGAAATAAGCCGCGTTTTACTTCAGGCAGTCCAAACTTTATATCCTCCTGTGCAACCACTATATTAGAACCTGCAAGAAAAAAGAATCCTCCCGCATACACATCTCCTGTTATTTTGGCAATCGTTGGTTTATAGATTTTATTAAATAATTCCCCTAAAAGCACTTCTCCATTGGGGGTAGGAATCGTGGAATGAAATTCTTCAGAAATACCGGACATGGCTTTTAGATCTGCACCCGCACAGAAGACATTGCCTTTAGCTTGAATCTGAACTACCCAGATATGATTGTTTTCGTGTGCATACTGAAAGGCATACGTCAACTCATTGATCATCTGTGGATGCAGGGCATTTTTCTTTTTCTCTCGGTTGAGGGTAATCCGCAAAACTTTTTCAAATTCTTCAACTATTAGAAAGGCAAAGGTTTGCGCTTTAAATGTTTCCGCATTTATGGTGTCAAAATAATTCATATTAATTTTCTTGTTCTTCTATTTTTAAAAGAATTTGGTCCGCGTCGATATTTGTGTTTTCCGTTACAAATACTTCTATCACTTTTCCGCTTTGCTTAGCAGTAATTAGGTTTTCCATTTTCATAGAAGACAAAATGACTAAGCCATCCCCCTCTTTAATGACATCTCCGGTTTGCACCAAAACTTTAACTACTTGAGAAGGCATTGGAGCTATATAGGCGCCTTTTATTTTTTCTAATACTTTGCTTGGAAATCGGTCTTTTAATTCAAATTGAAGATTGCCACTCTGTTCGTTATGGGTAAAAATCTGATGGCCTGACTGAGTGAAATCAAAGTGTACCCTTTCTCCGTTTATCTCAAAGGTGATTTTTGAATTTTCGATATTGACGATTGCAACACTATGCGTTCTATCTTCTATCAGAAATTCGTGTAAATTATTATTAACTCGGTAGCTGAGTTGAATTTCATTTCCATTAACGAGATAACTAACTTTTTGTCGTTGGTAAAAATTATTTCTCCATCCAGAAGGCAGTCCTTTTAAAAGCGTCTGTTTTGATTTACGTTGTTGCCAATGAACTAAAGTAGCAGCAATCAAGGACCGATCAACTTTGCTTTGATCCGCTCTTTTAGCTTCGATTCCTTCGTAATGATTAGCAATAAAATGGGTATCGTAATCACCTAAAAGAAACGCTTCTTTTTGGACAAGGTCCAGTAGAAAATCTTGATTAGTGGTAATCCCAAGACAAACAAGACGATGTAAGGTGTATTTCATTTTGCGCAAAGCACTAAGCCTATCCTCTGCCCAAATGATAATTTTAGCAATCATGGGGTCGTAAAAGATAGAAATTTCAGCGTCAGTCTTGACGGCTGTTTCGATTCGCAGTCCTTCAACTTCTGGAACATTCCATTTTAGTATTTTACCAGAAACCGGTAAAAAACTATTGTCAGGATCTTCCGCGTATAACCGAGCTTCAATAGCATATCCCTTTCCTTTTATATCCTCTTGCTTCAAACGAAGTGGCATACCTTGAGCAGATTCAATTTGCATTTGTACTAGGTCAAGCCCTGTTATTTCTTCGGTTACAGGATGTTCTACTTGCAATCTTGTGTTCACTTCCAGAAAATAATATTTTCCACTAAGTTCATCATAAATAAATTCGACCGTCCCTGCATTATCATAATGGAGGGCTTTTGCAGCCGCAACGGCCGAGCCTCCCATCTCTTTTCTAATCGCATCTGTCATGATTGGGGAAGGGCTTTCCTCTAATACCTTTTGATATCTTCTTTGAATCGAACATTCTCTTTCCAGAATATGAATGGCATTCCCCTGTTTATCTCCAAAGATTTGGAATTCTATATGGCGGCCTTTAGAGATATATTTTTCAACAATCAATTCGTCGTTGCCAAAAGCATTTAAGGCTTCCCGTTTGGCCGCTTCTACAGCTTGTGCAATGGAGGATTCATTATGAACGATTCTCATCCCTTTTCCTCCACCACCAGCCGTTGCTTTTAATAAAACAGGAAAGCCTATTTTTTCAGCTTCTTCCTTAATTTTTTCTACGGACTGATCCGCCCCTTGATAACCCGGTATGACAGGAATATCATGTTGGATCATTAATGTCTTAGCCTCAGATTTGGAACCCATCGCAGCGATAGCTTTTGCATTAGGTCCAATAAAAATGATTCCTTCTTTTTTACATCTTTCCGCAAAAACAACATTCTCTGATAAAAATCCATAACCAGGATGAATGGCATCCGCTCGATGAGCAAGTGCTATACTAATTATCTTATCTTGATCTAAATAGGATTTGGCTGGTTCTGACTCACCGATATGGATAGAGGTATCCGCTTCTAGGACAAAGGGAAGATTTTTATCTGCCTCAGAAAAAACAGCAATCGTTCTGATACCCATTCTTTTACAAGTTCGAATGATGCGGGAAGCAATTTCACCTCTGTTGGCTATTAGAACGGTATTTATCTGTTTCGTTTGCACTTATAAATTTTTAATAAAAATTAATGTCTCCAAACACCGTAGGCGTCTGTACCTTTTATTGCTTGACTATAAATTACGGTCAAAGCGAAGCCTAAATAATTTCTTGTTTCTCTAGGATCTATTATCCCATCATCCCACAATTGTGAACTTGAATACCAGGCAGATGATTTTTTTTCTGCTTCGTGAATCAGCATTTGTTTTATCATATTCCCTTGTTCTTCATCGTATTCTTTTCCTGTTTTTTTTGCACTTGCTCTTTGGATAATTTCCATCACACCAGCTAATTGTTCAGAGCCCATCACTCCAATTTTAGCATTAGGATAAGTAAATAAAAATCTAGGTCCATAGGATCGGCCACACATTCCGTAATTGCCAGCACCATAAGAGTTGCCAATCATCAAGGTCAAATGAGGGACTTCACTATTGGAAACAGCGTTGATTAATTTTGCACCATTTTTTATAATTCCACCTTCTTCGTATTTTTTACCGACCATATATCCAGTGGTATTTTGGATAAATAAAATGGGGATATCATTTTTGTTACAAAGCTGAATAAATTGCGCTCCTTTGTTGGCAGATTCAGAAAAGATGACTCCATTATTAGCAATGATTCCAATAGGATACCCATGCAGGTGCGCCCATCCAGTAACCAGTGTGGAACCGTATTCAGATTTGAATTCAGAAAAATCAGAACCATCAATAATCCTCATGATTAATTCTCGAACATCAAAAGCTTGTTTTAGATTAACAGGGACAATGGAAATTAATTCTTCGGTAGAATATGAAGGTTCTTTAAAAAAATCAGGGATTAGCTGGGGTGAATTTTTTTTGACATATCGCATGATATCTCTAGCAATACGAATAGCATCAAGTTCGTCTTCTGCGAGGTAATCGCTGACCCCTGATATCCGGCTGTGCATTTCAGCACCTCCTAGTTCTTCGTCGGTAGAGACTTCGTTGGTCGCCATTTTAACAAGAGGAGGACCTGCTAGAAAAACTTTTGCGGATTGCTTTTGAAAGATGGAAAAGTCAGACATCCCAGGCACATAAGCTCCACCAGCAGTAGCATTCCCAAAGACAATAGAAATGGTGGTCAATCCTTCTTTAGAGCGGTTGGTGATATCTTTAAATGACTTTCCGCCGTAGTTAAATATTTTATCTTGGTCGGGTAAATTTGCGCCACCACTCTCGACTAAATTTATGGTAGGCAATTTATTTTCGAGCGTTATTTCATTTATTCTGAGGGATTTTTGCATGGTCTCTGCATCAATAGAACCGCCTTTACGAGTCCCTACGTTCGAGTTGATAACACATAACTTGCCTTGTACTAATCCAATGCCTGAAACACTTGTTCCTCCTGCTCCGAAACCACTTTTACTAAGTAAGCCAGCCAAGGGAAGTAATTCTAAAAAAGGGCTATCTTGATCAAGTATTAATTCTATTCTTTCTCTTGCTAATAATTTATTTCTAGCTTTTGCTCTATCGATATATTTTTCTTTACCTTGGAAACTACTTTTCTCCATATTGGCTGCTAACTCTTTGAGTTTATCCAACATTTGGTTTTTGTTGGCTTGATGCGCTTTGTCATTAATATTGACCTTTGTTTTTAGTATTGCCATAGACTAAAAATTTATAAAATTTTCAATATTTGAATCGAATGCTTCTCCAAGATTATCTAAGTAATCTTCTCCAAAAAAGGATTTAAAAGCCTTGATTCCTTTTTCAGTAAAATGAGGAATAAGCAGGCTCCAGATAATAGCCTCTGCATCTTCCGATTTCTTTTCTCCACGAATTGATTTTTGCGTCAGCCAAAAAAAAGCAATCATCCAAGTATTAAGTGCAATATTGTGGTAAACACCTTTAAATGGTTCGGGTTTCATGTTTCCAGCGGCAATAGCAAATGCAATGGCCGCTTTATTAGCATGGACCGTTTTACCTATCATATCCCTAAATTTCTTTTTTAATAAGGGATGTTTCATCACATGATTATCGTTAAAGAAAAAGGCATATTGTTTTTGAATTTTTTGATATAGCTGGACTTCATTATGAAGGTTTTCAAAGGAAGGTAACTGCCTGGATTTATTTCTCTCTTTGGTTATCTTATCCCACATTTGCTCAGAAATCGCACCGAGTAACACCTCTTTATCTTTAAAATGATACGTAAGATTTCCTCTAGAAATATTTAATTCTCCAGCAATTTCAAATAAAGTGACCGCTCCAAATCCATGCTTGGTGAAGAGCTTTATGGCACAATCTATTATTTTCTGTTTGGTATTGATCATAAATTGGCATAAATATACAAATAATTAGTCACTAATGACTAATTATTTTTCAATAAAAACCCAATCCTCTTATACACATCTCTTAATAAGAGTGACAGAGTGTAAAAGAGCAAAGGTTTTTTCAAACCC
>CAZYAC010000089.1:0-15193 GCA_964645475.1 uncultured Saprospiraceae bacterium
GAGCAATAAATCCAAGCCCAAATAATGTAAAATATAGACGTTGTAAACTTTACACATCAACATCGTTTTATTCTTTATCTTTCAACATCATCTGTTCCGATATTTTTCTAAGGCGGTGCGCAGTAATTTTAAAGCCTTAGAGATTTGATTTTCGACGGTCTTGGTAGAAATTTCCAACTCCGTGGCGATTTGTTGGTAAGAATAACCTTCGAAGCGACTGAGTGTAAAAACAATCCGACAGCGTTCCGGTAAATCATCAATGGCTTTATGTAGGACGGCTTTTAATTCTTCATTTTGCAAATCTACCAAGGCGGTTGCTGGCATTCCCATTTCATGACTGTAATCTTCCACATCAGAAAATTTCATTCTTTGGCCACGAATATAATTTAAGGTTTTATTGATCACTGCTCTTTTGAGATAGGCGCGAACAGAAGTTGTAATATTGAGCTTTTCCCTTTTTTTCCATAGTTCAAAAAATACATCTTGGGCCATATCCTCAATCAAGTGTCCATCTGGTAGCACCCGATAAGCCGCTTGACAAACAAATCGATAGTGTCGTCGGAAAAGTAAATCAATCGCTTCTGAGCGATTGTTCTGCAACATTTTCAGCAGTTCGTCTTCGGTATAACCATCGGCATCTTTCTTCATTTTATATAGATACAGCGGCTTTGATGTGTGGATGAGGATCGTATTCGATCAATTCAAAATCCTCGTATTTAAAATCAAAAATTGAGGTTACCTTAGGGTTAATCAGCATTCTTGGTAAGGGACGGGGCTCACGGGTGAGTTGTAGTTGAGCTTGTTCCAAATGATTATTATAAAGGTGAACGTCTCCAAAACTGTGGACAAATTCTCCTGGCTTAAGTCCTGTTACCTGCGCAAGCATCATCGTCAGTAATGCGTAGGAAGCGATATTAAAAGGAACTCCTAGAAAGGTATCCGCAGAGCGTTGATAGAGCTGACAGGATAATTTTCCATTATTCACATAAAACTGGAATAGACAATGACAAGGGCTAAGCGCCATGTCAGGTAATTCACCTACATTCCAGGCATTGACAATCATGCGGCGAGAATCTGGGTTATTTTTGATCAGCTCTACTACTTGTTCGATTTGATCAATCGTTTTTCCATCTGGGGTTTGCCAGCTACGCCATTGCTTCCCGTAAACGGGTCCTAAATCCCCATTTTCATCCGCCCATCCATTCCATATTTTGACTCCATTATCTGTGAGATACTTAATATTTGTATCACCATTTAGAAACCACAATAATTCGTAGATAATGGACTTGAGATGTAGTTTTTTGGTGGTAATTAATGGAAATCCTTCAGATAAGTCAAAACGCATTTGGTAGCCAAAAACGCTTTTGGTTCCTGTTCCGGTGCGATCCGTCTTATTGTTCCCATGGTCTAGGATGTGCTGGAGTAATTGGTGGTAGGCTTGCATGACATATAATTTGTCCGCAAATTACAATATTTAACCTCATTTTTTAACTAAAAATGTCAAGTTTTTAAACTATTCTTGTAGCTAAAGTATTCTAAATAATAAATTAGGGTAATCCAACTCTTATTGCGTCTGTTGTTTATGAATAGATTAAAATTTCTCCTTTTTGTCTTTATTCTCCTACTAACTTCGTTGGTTAGTTACGGACAGGAGTATCCTTGGGAATTTAAAAAAGAGAGCAATGGGATAAAAGTCTACACGCGAGATATAGCGAATTCAAATTTAAAAGCCTTAAAAATCATTATGGAGGTCGATATTTCCGTAAATGCGATTATGGCGCTATTAATGAATACGGAATCTTATCCTGAATGGGTTTATAAATGTAGTCATGCTGGTCCAGTGGAATTAAATTCGTACTTAAATACCATAGATTATTACCAAATAGATTTTCCATGGCCTTTTAGTGACCGAGATTTATATACGCAAACCCTCACTACCATTCATCCTGAAACAGGTGTGATTACTTCTAGCTCTACTGGTATCGCAGACTATGGCCCCGAACGTCCCGGTTTTGTACGCGTTCCAACGCATTTCAATCAATGGATCATTACGCCTGTTTCAGATTCACAAACTCATATTGAATACTTTTTACAGAGTACACCTGGTGGTTCCATTCCAGATTGGCTAGTTAATTTGGCCGCAGATCAGGGGCCTATCAAGAGTATGAAAGGTTTTTTACGTCTAGTCAGTAATACACCATATGCAGAAAGCGAGGAATGGTTAACAGAGCGTGCAGAAGTATCGACTGCACAAAAGCAAAAATAAAGTCTATTAGACTTTATGCTGAAATTATTTAAGGCGTAACTGCACCAAGAATTCTACGTAATTCGTCGATTCTTTTTGCACCTTCATGTTTCCCAACTAGATTTTGATTACTATCTAAAATAACAAAACTTGGAATAGCCTCCACCTCAAAAACCTGTCGTAAATTGATTCCATCAAGCTTATCTACATCAACCGTAAGCGTGTGATAATTTTCGGCCAATAATAGACTAATTTCAGGATCAGGGAAAACATTGGCTTCCATCATTTTACAAGGCAAACACCATCTAGCTCCGAATTTTATAAAAACTTTCTTACCATCTAATGCAGCCTGCTTATTAATCGCATGAAAGGCATCACTGGTAATTTCCAATTTTTTAGGCGCTACTTCTTCACGATTCACCACAGGCGTAGATAATTTAAAACCTGATGGAGAGACTGGTGGTTTAAGAATCGGTCTAAATGCCGTTTTGACAGATTCCACCGAAGCAGCTGGATCTGTTGCTTCCTTCGTAGTTACTGTTTCCTTTTCTAATACCGCTTCTGGTACTTCTACCTCATCAACTACTGTTTCAGGTTCTGAAATTGCATTAGCAGTAAAGATGGTCTGATCTCTAATTGTTCCCAAGGCTACTGTTGATGAGAAAGCATTAATACTAGTTGCGGATTCCTGAATCCTATCAGGGTTTGATGGAGTTTCACTAATTGCTGTCGTTCCCAAAGGCGCAGCATTGACCTTTTGAGGTGCTGTGGGGGAATCAGTCAACCAGGACGGAATCCAGCTCAAGGAGGCTTGAGTACCGGAATTTCCTGTTAGTAATTCGTTATTAAGCAAACCTGACCCTAATACCAAAGCTGTAATCAATAATCCTAATACGAGCCTAGAGGCCGTATAGAATACTTTTTTACGCTTAGAATGTTTTATTGGAGCCAATAAGGTGGTTGGATGTTGGAAACTTGCGGGTGTAGGTTCAAAGGCAAATTCAAAAAAGAGAGGTTGTGCATTTGAGGAGAAATTTCCCTCAAATAGTGCTTTCTTTGGAGTTGGAGCTACCATAATTTTCAATAATATTTGTTACGCAATATGTTTGTCCCCAAATGGATCCAAAGGCCATTAGGTATGCGTTTTCTCAAGGTAGTTCGCGTCAAATATATGTATTTATCTCAAACTTGAATAATTTTTTTGCTAAAATTTATATTTTTTCATATATATTAAAATAATTAATCATTTGATTTTCAAGGGTTTAACGGCCATTCCATCGCTCCAATACCCCATAAAGGCCTGCTCAAAAGTATTTCCGGTCGCGAAGTTGCAATAATTACCAGAGCGAGTGCAAGTGTGAAGCGCGTCAAGGAATTTCCAATAACCAAAATAGTCCACTGCATCTAATCTGCTTACATTTTCTGCTCTTCGGGTCACCATCGTTCTTTTCCCAAAATCCAATCTATGATTGACGCTATAAGATTCATTATGTCCTGCGCGAATATCCCGATTCTTAAAGCGGCGATCTTGTAATTGTAAAATGAGGTGTTTAATTCTTGTATTTTTCGCCGTAGCAAATACTCTTTTACCCAGTTTGTCTCCGACTGTTTTGTCTTTCTCGCTGATCATAACCAATAATTTGGTGTCCTCCGGAATATTTTCGTAAGAATCCAATAAAGCTCCCTTAAATGGCCCTGTTCCTGGAGAACAAAGTAATACTGCCACTGGTTTGGGTAGTTGATATTCCTCGTAATTGGCAGAAAGGTTAGCAGCCAGAGCTCCACCGTAAGAATGTCCAGTAATACTAAGATATCGGGTTATCGGAAGGGCATGATCTCCATTCCGGAGGGTATCCAAGGCATTATGTATACCAGTTACGGCCCAATCCGCAAAACGGTGTGTTCGAGGCGGAAAGATCTTCTTTTGATAGCGGGGATAAATAACGGTATTTCCTTTTCGAACTAAATGTTCCAACCAATCACCATAAATCATAGGATTGATAGCTCCGTATCCGTGTAAAAATATCACCACATGGGCGCTGTCTGGTGTAGGACTAGCCGGTTCAAACAACCAAAAACCATCTGCTTGATCCGCTCGGTCCGTTACTCGAATATCATCGTGGAGATAATTGCGCCCGCCTGGCCCCGAGAGAGGTTGTTCTGGCAAGGATTGAGCGATTAGTAGACAATCCAAAAAAGATAAAAATAGCAGTAGTAGAAAAAAACGCATGGAAAAAAACTTTTTAGCACAACCTCTTCAGTTAAAAAGTTAACTTTGCGGAAGTTCAATAAACAATCAAACAACTTGATCATAAGAGTTGTTTTGAACTATTAAGTACTTGGTCAAAAATAATGATAAGTTATGACTAAAGGTATTTTTTGTTTAGACGAGGCAAAAACATGACTGAACAATCCGACAGGATGAATGTCCTGAGGACATTCAAGTGAAGGAACCGCGTAGCGGTTGGGATGCCATAGCCATCGCAATCGCGAGGCTTTTTAACGAAGTATAAATAAAAAAGAGACCGTCATAGGATATTAATTTTGAATCCGTACTTATATTAATTTAACTTAGAAAACTGATTTTGGCAGATCTTCCCGAAATAAAACGTAAACCAGTTGGGGTAATTGGCGCCGGTAGTTTTGGTACTGCTATCGCCAATTTATTGGCGATAAATACGGAGGTATTACTTTTTTCTCGTAAAAATGAGGTTGTTCAAAAAATAAATAATACGCGCAATCATCTTGGGGTTGAACTTTCTCCTCGAATTACTGCCACGGCTGATCTTCAAAAGGTCGCCGATACAGCTACCTTACTATTTCTGATTGTACCTTCCGCCAACTTTCGAAACATGATGCGAAGTCTCGCTCCATTTCTCAAACCTTCCCATATTCTTATTCATGGAACCAAAGGATTTGACTTAAACGGCCTAGACGAATCAGATATTGCCGGTCTAAAAATAGACCGAGCGGATGTTCATACGATGAGTCAGGTAATCTTGGAAGAAAGTGTGGTCGTGCGAGTAGGTTGTTTATCTGGTCCCAATCTGGCACGGGAGATCATGGTAGGCCAACCTACGGCTACGGTTATCGCCAGTAAATTTAGTGAAGTGATCAAATCAGGACGACGGGTATTGAATAGTAAACGGTTTCATGTTTTTGGTAGTTTCGAATTACTAGGTGCCGAATTAGCCGGTGCACTCAAGAACGCTATTGCATTAGGAGCAGGGGCATTGGACGGATACGGATTTGGAAAAAACCTCCAAGCGATGTTAATTACGCGCGGATTAATGGAGATGGTTTATTTTGGAAAAGCAATGGGCGCCAACACTAAAGCTTTTATTGGTACGGCCGGTATCGGTGATTTGGTGGCTACAGCGACCAGTGAAAAGAGTAGAAATTATACCTTCGGCATGAGAATGGCAAAAGGAGAAACGCTTGATCAGATCCTCAGTACTATGCCGGAAGTAGCAGAAGGTGTTAGAACCATTGCGATTATGGAACAACTAAGACAACATTATAAACTCCACGCTCCTATCACAGAGATGTTGTATAATTTTGTTTTTCACCAATATAGTTTGGAGAAAGCCATCGATTATTTGATGAACTATCCTTATGCTGTGGATGTAGATTTTTTATAAACCAGCACTGACAGCCTGTTTTTCAGCATGATGTAAAATACCAAATACGAATGGAGACCAACGGGAAGTCTTAATAGAGGCTTTTTTGAGTCCCTGACTTACCCAAATATTACAGGTTTTGATTCCGGTGTAGTTTCCATGTGCTTCATAAAATCGGTCATCTGGTGTATATCCAGCACCCATAATCTCGATTGGATGACCATTGGCATCCGATTCGAAAGTGGAAGTAATATGTTTATTTAAAATAGTAATTTGTTCCCGACAAACTTGGATTGGGACCCAATGATCTTGTAATTCTTGAAACTGAGTTACGTGCATTGCCGTTGGACTTTTCATGAGCATGGCCGTCATGGCAGTAGATGCTTTGAGTTCTGCCCAAGTTGGCGTATCGAGATAGAATCCTTTATCACCCCACCCGATCGCGTAGTATTGCGTAGTTGGCTTAGGAGATAAATGACTAACAAAATCTGACGGAAGCACAGCAGTAGGCATTATGAGATCAATATGCATTCCATTAGAAGATATATGTACTAATTGGTCCGTTGAGCAGTTCAACTTCTTAGGACTGGTTCCCCAATAGGAAAGCAGGGCAGCTAATCCCAGATATAGGATGACTGGTAATACTATTAATAAGAATACCCATTTTATTATTTTCAAAAAAAAGGTCAGCAGTTTCATAAATCAAATATTAAAGATGATACCACAAAGGTATAAATTCTATCCTGCCAATTTACTTTTTGCATTAACGATTATCTTGTTCATCGGGTGTAGCAGTTCACGTCCTGCTCAAACTGATACAGAAGCCAAACTGCGAAGTACAATTGGCAGATTTATTAAAGCCATAAACCAAGAGGATCTGAAAACCCTTGAAATCCTATATGCGGATGATTTTAAAAGTTATTCACCAATTTATAGCCTTCCCAAAAATCAATTACTAGAAAGTCTAGAAAATGGATTTAACCAACAAAATCATAGAGTTCAGGCAAAAATAACTGAAATCACTTGCGGAGCTATCGTCGCTACCGCCCATCTACAATGGATCATCCGGGACGAAAACCAGGAGGTAATCTTTGCCCAAAACCTCTTACAAATTTGGAAAAAAGAGCAAATAGGCTGGAAATTAAGTAGGATTTTATTCTACCAGGCTAGTGAAGTGCCTGAACTAGAAGATTTCAAGTTTTGATTTTCATTTTAAACACTTATTAATCAATTAATTATAAATTATTATTTAACTAATAACAATAAATACCATTTCTGGGGTATATCATTCAGCCTGCGATCGCCATATCTTTGTATTGAATCTCTTACACTTACACTATACAATTTTTTACTCCTCCAAATTTCCCACCAAAGCTTTAAGACTTAGGAAAACCTTTTTTAATTAAAACACACAACTTAATTCGGTTTTATCCGCCGAAAAACCTAAAATCTCTAACATGTTTTTAGCTTACACCACGCTTAGAAACTCCCTATTGTTTTTATTTTCTTTATTGACCTGTGCGACCCTCTCGGGAGCCACTATCCATGTCGATGGAAGCTTGTCTGGAGGTGATGGGACTACCTGGGCAACCGCCTTTGGAGACTTACAAGATGCCTTAGGGGTTGCCGGAAACGGAGATGAAATCTGGGTGAAAAATGGCACCTACCTACCAACCACTAATTCCGACAGAAAAATTTACTTTCAAGTACCTAGCGGTGTAAAACTATATGGCGGATTCGTCGGTACAGAAACGTCACTAGCAGGCTGGAATCCAGCCAATTCAACTACTATACTTAGCGGAGATATCGGAGTCAGCGGAGACTTCAGCGATAATTCTCATACCGTAGTTTATACACGAGATGTAAGTCCTGGTACGCAAATTAGCGGTTTTATAATTGAATTAGGAAATGCAGATCAAGGGATAAATGCGTTACAAGAAGAGAAAAGTGGGGGTGGATTATTCAATTCACATAGTTCCACAACGGCAGTTTCATCACCTAGTTTATCATTTCTAACATTTCGGGATAATTACGCGCTAGAACAAGGAGGTGCGGTGTATAGCGATGGGAATAGTGCCATTAGTATTTTCGAGAGTAGGTTTATAACAAACACGGCTAATAACAGCGGAGGTGCCTTATATATAGCGGCGAACGGCATAGGAGAAACCAGCACGCTTTCTATTATTGAATCTTTTTTTGATGATAATAGTGCCCACTTTGGTGGTGCGATTTATAATGGTGCCAATGGTGGTGATATTACCATATATTTAGAATCTAACAGATTTACGAAAAACCGAGCAGTAGACGCAGGTAGTGTTGGTGGAGCTACTTATACATTTGTAAAAAGTACCACTAGTAACGCCTACATGCAAATCATCAATAATATTTTTGATGAAAATACTTCCTTCTCTTCTGCAGGTGCGGTCTACAGCCTTACCTCTGATGACGGAACAGGAACTACTGATATTATCAATTGTACTTTTTATAAAAATACAGCAGGGGTAGGTGGTGCAGTTTACCAAAATGAATCCTCAGGCTCTTCGGGAATAACCAATGTTTATAATTCTATTTTTTCTGAGAACCAGGCAGCTTTCAACGATATCTTTAATATGAGTGGATCAGGCGTTTCTTCACCCGTAATATTAATTAGAAATTGTCTCTTTTTGGAAGCAGATTGTGATGCTTTGGGGATCAATGGCCCGAACGAAACCTTGGATTGCGACGGTAGTTCTTTGTTTAGTAGTGATCCTGCCTTCGTTGATAAAACAGCTGGAAATTTTGATCTGACCACCGCTTCAGATGCCATTAATGTAGGGGACAATATCTATATTCCTGGTTCCATTGCAGATGATTACTCTGGAAATCCTAGAATGGTACAAACAATAGTAGACATGGGCGCTTTTGAATTACAGTCTATTTTACCGGTAGAATTAATTTCTTTTTCTGCTAAAGCAGTTAAAGAAAATGTATTGCTAACATGGACAACAGCAAGCGAAAAAAATAATGACTACTTCAACGTAGAAAGATCTGCAGATGGCCGTACTTTCGAATATATGGAAACCATTAAAGGGGCTGGAACTACTACCCTAGCCCGTCACTATCAGACCAACGATAATAATCCGATTAATGGAATTAATTATTACCGTCTCAAACAAGTAGATTTTGATGGAACCTCTACTTATAGCGATATCGTAACGGTGGAAATTAAGAGTGAAAAAATAGAATTATTCCCGAACCCAGTAGCGGGAACATTATACTTGAGAATGAGTGATTTTTCTACTCGTGAGGTAGAATTTCAAATTACGGATTTGACGGGTAGAACGATGCTAATGGGAGCCACTGAAATTAATGAAGGGATTGTAACTATCCCTTTATCTGAAGTAGGATCATTCCCACTAGGAACTTATATGGTTCGCGTATTTTCAGAAACCCATCCCGTAGCTAGTGCAAAATTTATTAAGATAGATTAAGATTTTTTAGGTTCAATTTTCATTAAAAAAGGATATATTTACGAGGCAGCTTAGACACTAAGAAATTTAATTTCTGGTTTTTGAGCTGCTTTTCTTTTGACTTTCCTTCGCATCTTTTTTCAAGTTCCGAAAGAATTCACTGAGGTCGTCAAATTCACGACGCCAAGAAATACCTAACCCTCTTTTATTACGACGTCCTAAAATGGTAGCATCCGTCAACTGATAAGCTCGAACCTTAAATCGACGATCTCGGGTAACCGCATATTCGATCACTACATCTCCTGCTAAAAAAGCAGAATTGGTGTTACTCACCAAATTGCTTCCCCAGTCTATATTTCCACCTACTTGTACGGTCAATCGATCATTAAATAGATCTAAGGATTGGCGCAATTGCAGGGCACTACCTGTCGTCCGCGGAAACTCTGCTCCCGACAGTCCTACCTCATTATCGTAGACATTATAATTGATATTAAAATCAACACCAGAGATAAACCCTACATCCGTAAATACCTCGGATAATAATTGCGTTAAATGTATGGATAACTGATTGGACAAAAGTTCAGAAATCGTATTAATGGGTATTAAATCTCCTCTACCTGCCAGTCCGCTACTATTACCCGAAGGTAGAAAACCACCAACTACTAACAAGCCAAAAACCTGTCGGTTTAGCTCTCCTTGATCCTGACGAATAATCCGAAGTTTGCTATCCGCCACATTTTCCAGTTGTCCTTGTAGTCCTGGAAAACTAATGTCAAAGTTAATGTCAGGTTGTTTCAGTGGTCCATTTAGAAACATCTTTAGCAGAACGCTCTGACTCTTTCTAGCTTCTGCTTCTAACTCTCCTGGAGTAGCAGGATTCAAGTATTCAGAAATAAAATTTGTCAGAGATGTATTTAATCCGGTGTATTCAGCTTCAATGTCGATGATGGCATTATATGGATCACGATCCCAGCGAATCGTTCCTCCTTCTTTAACTACAAAAGGTTTGTTTACTAAATTTAATAACGTAAACAAATATTCTCCCTTAACAATTTCATAAGTTCCATACATGGCAATTTCACCTAGTCGATTGACGGAGAAGGTAATATTCCCATTTCCACGACCTTCCATAATATCTCCTGCCTTTTCATCAAAAACCAGTTTGGCCAATGCCGCTTCGGTCATATCAATATTCATGATGACGGAGACACCCCTTAATTCTGTCCGTCGGCGATCAGCTTCTGAGTCAGACGGTTTTTTCTCCTCAATATATTCGATAAATTTCACCTCTCCTGCGTTGCTTGCTCCTGTAACCGGAATAACCACGGTGGTTCCTGTTCCTGTCCGTGCATTGATCTCAATATCAATTTGTTTGAACGGGCCATTAAAGCTTACGCTGCCACTACCAATGCCAGTTCCGTAGTAAATTGGATTGTTCTCTTTTGTGGTATTTAAAAATAAAAATTTATCAGAACTGATCGTCGCACCTATTCTCCAATCTTTGAGATGATCATGGAGAAATCCACCAGAGAGATTGGCTCGATTACCGAGACTATCAATCAGGTAATTTCCAGAAACGTCAAAGATTTTATTATTGATCGTGGTATATGAATCAGGAATATCATAGCGCGTATTTGTGTAATTGATTCGTAAGCTGGCATCATAAATTCGGATATTACCATTAATATTGGGCTTCTTAAACTTGCCATTTAACGACACTCGAGAATCGAAACTACCTACTGTTTGAGAAATGATATTATTAATAAAATATTCGGCAATAGATAAAGGATAATTCTTGATGCTGGTTTCGAAATTAAAATCATTCGGATAAACTCTACCTTGCTTTTTAAAAGGAGAGAGGTCTCCTTTTACGATCAACTGTTCATCTCCTTTTGTAATCGACATATAAACATCGGTGGAGGCGGTCAACTCTTGGAGGTTTGCCGTTAAAGCCAATCGTCCCCAGTCGTCGCCATTGACCTCAAACGTATCTGCGAGTGCCGTAAGATTAAAATCTTTTTGTTTAAAAATATCTCCTGCACTTAATTCTATATCAATGGTCTGACTAAAATTCATTTTATCAAAATTCCACCAATCATCAATCAAGCCAAGACTAATATTTTCTAACCCGAGCCGTAATCCCGTTTCTCCAATACTGTTGATACTGATTCGCTTATCGCCACTCTCCAATTCAAAATTATTGGTTTCAATAAAATTTTTACCGAAACGAATATAGTTGTCTGCTTCAATATTCCAGTTTTGTTTTACAACGACAAGATTAGAAGGGAAGAAACTAATTTGATAATTTTCTTCGGGTAATGGGAAGATCTGCCCATTGAGTTTTAAGTCATCAAAAACACTGGTAAAATTTGTGGAAACAACTTCAAAAAACAAGGTATCTCCACTCAACTCTCCGGTTAATTCGATGGGTTCGAAATTTTGGCCATTGATATCGCTATGATAAATTTCAAAATGCAAATCACTAAAACTCTTCTTACCATCTATGTCGAAAAGCACATCATCAAATACCAGGTTGTCATATTTTAAACGAGGTACTGAAAGCTCTAAATAAATGGAATCCTTGACATTGTCAAAATACCCTGAAGCAGTAATATTTTCTAAAGTGTCTAATTTAGCATCAATTAATTTTGTCCAATTGAGGCTATTCCTCAAAGCCAGATCGAACTTAAAATTGGTATCCTTGATTCCTTCATCACTCCCTTTCAAATTAAACCGTTCTGCCAGATCATGATAATTACTATGAACATAACCAAGGAGCGCTTTGGGTACTTCATCAATTTCAAATCGTCCATCCAATTCCAGATCCAAGATATCGGAAGCCACAGAAAAACTACGCCGTTCCTGCGGAAATAGTTCCGTAAAAACCGTTAAACTATCCATCTGAAAACTGTCCAACCCATTTTTCAAAATAGAGAAATCACGGAGGATCACATTCCCTTGGAGATTAGAGAGGGAACTACCATTCATTAGTATTTTAGTATCTCCACTCAAAACTAGGTTTTCCTGAGAAAGGTTAAGTTTTTTAATATCAAGTTTAGCGATATCTGCCGAAAAATCAAATTGAGGAATACTGTCTCTAAAGTCAACGGCTCCATCGAAATTAAGATCAATATTATCGTCTCGAATACTTAATTTACCATCAAATAAATTTTGTTTTAAGGCGCCATCTAAGATGATATTTTCATAATTATAATCTTTATAACTTATTGATGAAATAGTACCTCCTATATCTGCTTCAACTGTTTCTATAATTAATCCCTGACCATTCTCTACCGAAGTGTTCATACTGACACGACCTAATTCCGAATTACCCGTCCAGGCGCCTAGATCGAAATCCTTTAGAGAAAGATTTCCAGAATACTGCGCCATTTCTCTACCTTGTCTTAGATTCATCCGCATATCTGTATTGGCACCGCCTAGTTCTGTTTGCAAATTACCATCCGCCACGAAATCAATAAAGAAGCCGAGAAAATTTCCATTAAAATTAAACTTCCCAATTTTATCAAAATTATTAGGAGGATTAAATCCAGGGATCAGTAGCCGTAAGGTTTGCATGTCTGATTCTAGATTTTTTAGTTTGAAGTCCAAGAAGGCTTCCGTTTTTTTCGTCAGATTACGGGAAGAAAAACTTCCTTCAATTCTGGTCGTATTACCTAATTTAATAGTAAGATTTTTCCCTTTCAGAGAATTTATTCTACCCTGAAGATCTCCATCTATTTCTACTACTTGATCTACGTTTTTAGCAAAGAAGTCATTGTTTTTTAAGTTTTTGGCGAATGCCATAATATCCCGCAACGCAATCTGAGAATCATTAAACTTTGTTTGTAATAATACTTTATCTGGAAATTTTTTAAAATCACTGAAGGATCTATAGCTAAAAATAAGGGTATCGTGCAGATGACTGTAAGGTGTTTTCAAATCCATCCCATAAAGCGCAATTTTTCGATCACTTACCTTGGCATTTTTTACGGATAATTTGGAAAGAACAAATCCACTGCTTTCATCCGTACTCAGGTTATTAATAGATGCTTCAAATACTCCATCCTTAAAATTCAGGTCATCCATGTCTATTTGAATATCCTTTAAACTAAGATGATTAAAATCCACTTGGTCGTTGTCCAATTCTGAGATCAACGATTTTCTAAGATTCTGTCGGGTAAAGCGGCCATCAGATAATCCAACATTCCCTACCGAGAATTGGAAGGTCTGTGGTTCTTTTTCTTCCTGAACGGAGTCACTCTCTGACTTTGAGGTTTCTTCTTTTGGTAGAGGGATATAGGGAAAGGCCTTTTTCTCAATCAAAACCACATTGGGTTTTTCTAGATGGATACCTTCTATATCCACCATTTTATTTTGCAGATCGAGTTTTTTGACAGCAACGACTCCTTCATTTAAAAAGGTAATCAATTCCATGCCTTTGGCCCGGTCGTCTTGGATAAATGTGATATTGTCGAGGTAAAGATTATCAATAGAAAACAAAGTTGGTTTCCCCTCTTTTTTAGTAGACGTCGATTCTTCTTCTTTGATGATCTTATTCAGAATAAGATCCAAATTGCTAAACTGTTGGGCACTATCTCGAAAAACGGTAAACCGAGCATCTTTTAAATAAACATCCTCGATATCAAAATTTTTCTGGATAACTTTGAGCAGATTGAGATCGAAGGAGGCTTTCAATTCTCGACTATATAAGAGCGTATCACCTTGATGGTCTTCCACGTAGAAACCTTCAAGTATCAATTTATCAAAAAAACTATAATCAATGCGT
The DNA here is from genome assembly GCA_964645475.1 of uncultured Saprospiraceae bacterium. GTDB lineage: Bacteria > Bacteroidota > Bacteroidia > Chitinophagales > Saprospiraceae > JALZUU01. The sequence goes on from CAZYAC010000089.1 coordinate 14,101, forward strand.
TGAGCATCAACCTTGGTCTCTAGCTTTTCACTAAGGTAATCCGTCACCTCCGTCAGGAGATAGTTTTGCACCTTTTCGTTTTGCAAAACAAACCAACCAATCACCGTTAAAATAAAAAGGAAAAGAAACAGATAACGCAACACCCGTAAGGTACCCTTTACGAATCGCCGACGACCCAGTCTTCGGAAAAATTGATCAAATTGGTTTGGTGTGTGGCTCATATCTTACACATTCCCGAGAATCCCCTGTGATTTCATATAGTATTATAAGGGAAATTACACCTGAATTGGTGTGCAAAATTAAGCATTTAACGGGAATTTAACGGGGCAGTAATAGACCAGATTTAAAGAGAAAATAAAGGAGACATATCTTCCTGTCTTCCTTCTGAATGGCGAAGTAGACAGGAAGCAGTCGCATTCAAGTTATTTTCCGCCGCGTATTACCTTTAAGCCAAAAAGAATAATGACCGCACCAAGAGTGGCAGAAACAAGCATACCTACGAAATTAAGGGGTAGATTTACTTGAAACGTGTCAGAAATCATCTTTACTATGCCTTTTCCGGGGGTAATATTCAATACATTGAAGATGGCACCACCGACCACAGCACCGAAAATTCCAAGTACAGAATTGACAATAAACCCGTAATTGTTACCTCTGATGATAAAGCCAGCCAATGAACCAGCCATAGCTCCCACAACTACCATCATGACAATATTCCAAATATCCAAACCAGAATTAGTAAGCGTTTCCATATTTTATTCTTTTATTTAATAAGTGAATTAATTTCTTCGTTAAATGTAGGATGACCTACTTAACGGGTCAAAAATAATTAAAAATAGATAAGGAAGTACACCAGTATGGCCACAAAACGAAAACAAGTTAATTTTTGTACTTTTACAGAGAAGTTCATATTGAAGCTGTTTAAAGTTAGTGCAAAATGACTACGGACAAATCATTGATTATCAATACTTCACAAATTTATCGACACCGTAGCTTTGGCTACGAATCTCAAAATTTGCATCGTCTTGATAACCAAGCATTTATCCTCGTCTTTTTTGAAAAACTCTAAACAGCTTCATATTAACCTACCCTA
>CAZYAC010000090.1:0-15084 GCA_964645475.1 uncultured Saprospiraceae bacterium
GATTTGTTGATTTGTTGATTTGTTGATTTGTTGATTTGTTGATTTGTTGATTAAAAAAATAGAAAATTTAGGGAACCTTGACAAATAAAAAGATAGATAAATAAATATTACATAGATTTTTTTGATAAGAATAAGCGAATAATGTTTGAACATAAATAATTTTATTTGTTAAGCACCTCTTCTACATCTTCAATAACTCAACAGTTCAACGATTCAACAGTTCAACAAACAGAAGAAAAGGGTTGCTCGGAAATAAATTCCTTGCAACCCTTACTAGATATGTCTTGTCTATTAGTGTGGCAGGTCAATTTTATTCCAATTTCAAATTATAGACCTGCGTTCTAACCGGATGGGACGCCATCCGGTCTTTTTACTCAATAATCTTAATGAGCGTTCCTGCTTTTAAGGATTGGTTCAACTCCATTCCGTTGAGGATAGAATGTTCTCGTTTTCCTTCTGCGGAGCTCACTTTATATGCTCGTAAAACACTAGTCAGCGTTCCAGCTTTCTTAACAGTTTTGATACTAATTCGCTTTGGCTTTACATTTATCTTGGCAGGATCAGTGAGTTTATCAAAACTCTGCATCGTAGCCTTGAAGGTCTTACGGAATCCAGGAAAGGTTGACTTTTGGGAAATCCCATAAATCTGAAAAATCCTACCATCATAATCAATAATATAATTTAAAATTCGAATCGTTTGAGTAGCATCCTGTTGGTTCACTTGTTCTGCTACCAATGCAATTGCTTTATAACCGTTGACATTTCCATTCTCAGAAGAAATCAGGGTCAGTTCATTTTTGCTAATAAAGTTTTGAGCGGCTTCTTCTAGTGTCTTTCCTTGTCCAAGCGTCAACGCCATCATGGCTTTACCATTTGGTTCTGCCATTTGAAACTGAGCAGGAGAATTTGCCGTCCTCCAACCACGAGGAATTGCAAATTGGAATTTCATTACTGGATGATAAAAACGATCATTTTGGACATATCCACCTTTAGGATCTTCCCCGTATACTAACCCATCAATCATCCGAAGATAATTATCTCTTTCTACCGCAAATTTTTTGTTTGGATATTTAGCCTGTTCTTTTACGGTCAGTTGTTTTACCTTATTAAAACGGTCACCTGGATCAGGATGCGTACTCATAAAAGTTGGAATAGTTTCAGCCTGTGTACCTTCTCGCATTCTACTAAGGGTTTTAAAAAATCCAGCCATATATTCAGAATCATATCCAACTTCAGTGGAATAACTCACACCGAGCATGTCAGATTGACTTTCTGCATCCCGTCCAAATTTTAAAAATAAAAGGCCCATCCCCTGTTGGATCTGCTGAAAATTATTTCGAACACCAGGAGATAAAACAACCCCAGCAATCAGTCCCACTTGTCCCAACATTTGTTTGCTATATTGTTTGGCAGAGTGTCGAGCGGTAATATGTCCGATCTCATGTCCTAATACTCCTGCAAATTCTGCTTCATTATTAAAATGTGCCATAATCCCTCTGGTAAAATATACATAGCCGCCAGGTACCGCAAAGGCATTTACAACGGGAGAATCCAATATTTTAAATTCGTAATTCAGATGAGGGCGATGAGAAATTCGCGCCATTTCCTGACCTTTCTCATCAATGAACTTTTGCATTTTTGTATCTTCATACAGGCCGTAACTTGCCACAATAGAAGGATCATATTGCTTACCCATAGCAATCTCTTTACTTTCAGACATAAAGTTTAGCTCCTTTTTTCCTGTCACTGGATTCGTTTTACAGCCGGACAATGATAATAAACTTGCCATCCAGAACAATATAATTGCATATTTTAGACTTTTCATAATAAAATGATTTTGAAATAGATTTAGTTGTGTATTAGATTTTGTTTATTAGACTTTATTCAATTGGAACGCCATTTTCATCGGTTGTAAGCACTTCACTCATATAATTAAAAAAGGGTCTCATTTTTTTGTAAATTTTACATAATTTTTTTACAAAGTTTCCATCTAAAATTTCCTCATCACTAAATTGTTTAGAAACATAAAACTGTTTGTATCGCAATAAATCGACCGCCGGATGTTCTTTATCGAAGCCACGTGGTGCCGTCTTTAATTGTTCGCCATTTAATTGTTTGAACGTATCTTTAAATACTTTAGCGTTAATAATTTTTCTAAATGGCTTATCGTTCGCTTCAATTTCTTTACGTATCCGTTTGAGGTCGTCTTTTTCTGGGCTAAAAAAACCACCACCAGCCATTGAATTTCCGTCTGGTGAAATTTGAAAATAATAGCCTCCTCTTTTCCATTTGGTCGCTCGCTCAATGTATCCGCTAAAATGAGGTTTGTAGGGTTCTTTATTTTTTGAAAACCGTACATCTCGATAAATTCGAAACAGTTTTACCCGAGCAATTTCATCCTGATGAGACATTTCATTGAGCAGTGCCGCTTGCAAATTTTTCAATTCTTCCCGCGCCATTTCGTAGCGATTCTTGTTTTTATTAAACCAGTCTCGATTATTATTTTTCTTTAATTGCTTAAGAAATTTTAAGGTAGTAGGGGTAAAAATAGGTGTTGCCATAGTAAAAATAGGTGTTTGTAGTTTAGACGAATCAGAATTTAGGATGTTTATTTCCAAAAAGTTAAAACCTTAAGTAACATGAGTCATCTCAAATTTTATATCATCATTTAATCTTATGGTTTGCCCACGAGAATACGGATTTTTGCTGGTTAGCCAGTTGGATTTTAGCTGGTTGGCCTTTTTTTACGTAAAAAGAAGGCCAACTGGCCAACAAGCTAACTAACCAACTGGCAATTCGCTACTAAATAAATAATCCAGGATGAGTCATAATGAAGTTGAAGTTGTTCAAAAGTGGAGGTTAAAATTAATTTTATAAAACTCGTCGTAGATTTCAGTTAGTCGTTTTTTCTCTTTTTCCCAGATTAGGGTATTCTTTGCCAATCGACAATTAGCTTTTAAAACAGCATATTGCGGAGCATTATCCAATAGTTCAGAGATGACCGAAGCCAAATATGTTCCCTCTAATCTCTGCACTAAAATTCCTGTCTGATGTTCATTCAATAGTCGCTGATATTCCGGAAAATCCGGATGCAAGGCAGGAACGCCGGCCTGAATATAATCAAAAGTTTTATTGGCCAAAGAAAAATAATAACTTTTCCCTCGAGGTTCTAAAAGATTAAGGCCTAGGGTAGCAAAAGGGGTGATTGCTCGTAGGGTTGGCGGCGTAACGTAGCCTAAGAATATTACTTTTTTTCGCAAATATTCTCGCGCCACTCGCTGGTGTAAATAAGACCCAATATCCCCATCTCCTGCGAGTAATAGGATCGTATCTTCCAAATGGTGCATCGCATCCAACATCGCCTCTAATCCTCTTCCCTCGTTGAGTGCGCCTTGATAGAGAATGATCTTTTTTTGTTTTGCCAATTCCTTGATATGGTCCACCACTTGTTCATTGATAGGAGGCGAGGGCGTCGGTACTTCCGAAAAAGGCAGATTACGAACAACTCCGAATGATATTCCATATTTTTTTTGAAAGATATCAGCCAAACTTTCACAGACGGTATAAGCGCGATCAAACTTAGGAATCAACCAATTGGCTATTTTCTCCCAAATCGCTTTGACCAAGGGACGATTAACGACTTCCGGTACTTCTTCAAAATATTCATGAGCATCAAAGAATCTTGGAGCTTTTAGAAATTTACTGGCAAAATAAACTGGAACAATAGTATCTAAGTCTACCGCACAGATTCCATCTAATCGTTGTGAAATTAAATAATGATAGAGTCGCCAATTATATTCCAAATAAAACAATTTCCCTTTTTCAAAATGACAGGTAATACGATGCTGGCGAAAATCCTGCATTTCTAAGGGTAATGAATTTTTGCGTTCTCTTCCCACTAATACCACTCGGTATCCCGCATCACATAATGCTTGCGATATCCGAATCATCCTTTGATCATAAGTTAGATCATTGGTAACGGTAAGGATTATTCTAGGAATAGCATTGCTCATATTTATATTTTATCACTAAGGATCAATAAAAGAAATCCAGTGAATTATTCCGTTAGTGACCGTTATGAATTGTTCATTTTCTAAAAAATCTAGCACTACCAGTAATTCCTCTTTTCGGTTGGCTGCAAAATGGGTCGCTAATTCTTCCACCGTTTTAGGGGATGACTTTAATAATTCGCTTATTTTTTCTTGATATAGTTGGTAATCCGTTGGAGCCACTGCAACTGTGGTCCTACCCAAACAAACATCGCAAATTCCACATTTTTTCGCAGTTTCTCCAAAATAACTTAATAATTGTTGATTACGACAAACAGGTCTTTCCGCATAAGCGATCGCTGCTTTCATTTTTTGATGATATCGTTTTTTACGAAAATCATACATTTTTTTATCAATCAATAAATCTCTAGCGGAAACAATTTCTTGAGTAAAAATTAATTGAGGTTTTTCTCGCTGCGGTCGATAATCAATTATTGCATTTTGTACCATTATTTCCAACGCCTTCCGAACCTCAGTTAATTTCATTTTTAAAATTCTGGCCAATTTACCTTCAAAAAAAGTAACATCATTATTAAAAGCTCCCTGAAAATTTTGTAATATTTTTTTAATAATAAATTCCATTTTACGATTGCGCAAAGTATAATCGTATAATTCTTCTTTACCGATAATAAAACGAATACTTGCTGGTCGAAAAACAGCTTCTGTAAGAACTAACCATTCTGATTGTTCCAAAATTTTCAAACTACTATAAGTAGTCATAATATTAAGTTTGTAAATTTCAACAAACTCCGTTAAATCAAAATCATAACTATCTCCTAACCCACTACCCACCGCCAATTGAAAATAGGCTGCCAAGGACTGATACACTTTTTTTATTTCTGGGATGGGTGGAAACGTAATTTGATAATAATGTTCTAATTTTTTTCGATCTTCTTCTGTGTGCAAAAGTACCGCATAGGCTTTTTGTTCGTCTCGTCCAGCGCGGCCCGCCTCTTGAAAATAAGCTTCTAAACTTTCAGGAACAGCCAAATGCAAAACGATTCGTACATCAGGTTTGTCAATTCCCATTCCAAAGGCATTGGTGGCGACGATGATTCTAACTTTATTGGCGATCCAAGCTTCCTGAATCGCAGTCCGGCGTTCGGTATCTAGACCGGCGTGATAATAAGCAGCGGAAATGTTGTTTTTTGCCAGATGAACCGCAATCTCTTGACTGCGTTTTCGGCTACGAACATAGACAATTCCAGATCCAATAACGCTATTCAATATTTCCCGCATCCGACGTAATTTGTCCTCTTCCTGAAACACAACATAGGCAAGATTGCTACGAGCGAAACTCTTTTGTAAAACGTTTTCTTTTTTAAATAATAGTTTTTCTTGAATATCTCCAACAACTTCAGGAGTAGCGGTCGCGGTCAACGCAATAATTGGAATCTTAGGTAGTACCGTTCGAATTTCTGCAATTTTGAGATAAGAAGGTCGAAAATCGTAACCCCATTGAGAAATACAATGGGCTTCATCCACGGCAATTAAGTTAACAGGCATTTTTCGTAATCTTACGTTCATCAATTCGGTAGTCAACCGTTCAGGAGAAACGTATAACAGTTTGACCATACCATATACACAATTATCCAATACCCTGTCAATATCTTTATGCTTCATACCACTATAAATGGCAACAGCGGAGATCCCTCGTTTGACCAAATTTGCCACTTGATCTTTCATCAAAGCAATTAGTGGAGAAATGACCACACAAATTCCTTCTTGATATAAGGCAGGAACTTGAAAACAAATCGATTTTCCACCCCCTGTAGGCAATAACGCTAGTGTATCCTTACCTTCTAGCACAGAACAGATAATCTCCTCTTGACTAGGACGAAAATCGTCGTAGCCCCAGTATTGCTTTAGCGTTTTTTTTATCCCGGTTCGGTGGTCCAAATTTGCATTGATTTATTTGACCCAAAGTTACATGGATTAAACTAATTTTAAAACCCTCTAGTTTTCCGAATAAAAAAGTCCTGAAAGATCTATCTGATCTTTCAGGACTTAGTTGACTGAATTTTTAGGAATGGTCTTTTAAAAAATTGAATAGTCATCGGCACCTCCCCCGAGGTTGAGAATATTGGTAATATTAAAACCAAAATTAACACCGAAGAAATAATATAAATCTCCAGCATTTGAATTACCTCGTTTCCCACCTGAAACTGGAACCTCAACCGGATCTCCGTTATTATCTAATCTCCGATAAGAAAGAGTTGCGGCTAACGGGTCTAGTTCTGCCAATTGGGCAAGATCAGGATAATTGCCACTTACATCGTCAAGGTAATCAGTAAAAGTCTTACGAATTCCAAATTCCAACGCAATAGAATTGTAGTCAGAAATTTTAAGTTCTATACCAACTCCTGCCGGAATCGCTATCTGAAGCCTTTTGTAAGGGCTCACACCACTTCCTTCTAGGAATTGTCCTTCGGTTCCCAATGGTGCTAGGGCGTAAAAACGATCTATATAAAAAGCTTCTGGGTTAAAGGTAAAACCGTTGATCCCTCCCATTAAATATGGAGATATAATTTTTTTATCATCGTAAATTAGCGTCAATGGATGAAATTCAGCCTGTAAACCAAAGTCTAGAATATCTGAACGGAAATTCAGGTTTCGATTCTGACGGCCAGAAGATATCGTTGAATTTCGATCATTCCCAGAAATGGTTCCCTTGGTAATGGATGCTCTTAGAGAAAGATAATCTAACACTGGATACTTTACAAAGCCACCGAAAGCTACCTTGCTTTCTCCGAAAAGAAAGTGGGTAGGCTGTAGATCACCTTGATAATTAGATGCTCCCAAGAAAAATCCAGCTTCGAGATTTTGTGCACTGCTTGAAGTACCTGTTAATAGCACCCAAAAGCAGATAAGAAGACAATGCCTCATGTGTTTTCTAGTTTAATAAAAAAAATAGTTGTTTAAAAAGTAGGCGGATGGGAGTTTTTGCCTATTATTTGGTTAGTAGTCAAATAGTATTCCAATTATTTGTGACAGAATATCGCAATAATTGGTATTTAAATTGTCTTTTTCAATCCTATTCAAAAAAAGCGCAATTATCTAAGATAATTGCGCTTTTAAGCTTATTAATTTAGTGTTGAGCTGAATCTAAAAGGTAGGACAACCTGTTTTACTTTTCCTTCTACCTCGACTACCTACTAAGCCATTATCCAAGAAATTATATGAAATAGTTACTCCAGCAAAGAAATAGTAATCATTAACGCCAGAGTTTCCACGTCCTGATCCTGCTGCTCTGCCGCCCACAGAGCGATCCGAAAGATTTGCGGCAATTTCTCCTCCATTCTCTAACAATAACTCCCTTCCAGGGTAAGTGAGACTCACATCATCAATATAATCCGTAAAGGTAACGCGAATTCCACCTTCAATGCCCACGTTCCAAGCATCATTCAAAGCATATTTTACGCCAGCACCTAATGGAATAGCAAATTGGGTTAAGTTATATGGCTGTCGGTCTGGAAATGCTGCTAATCCCTGTCCTTCTGTTCCAATTGGCTGTAGTTCAACCGTTTGTCCTTCAAAGATTGTAGTAGGATTGTAATTAAACACGGCTACCCCACCAAAAACGAAGGGAGAAAAGACTCTTTCTAAATTATACGGTTGGTAGCCAAGAATATTAAATTCTCCTGTGAGCGCAAATTCTAGGATATTTGTTGAAAAATTTAAATTACGGGCGACTTGTTCTCCGCCGTCTTCTCCGGATAACCTTCCATAATTTACAGAAACTCGTGCTGCTACATAATTATTGAAATTATATCGAAGAAAACCACCACCACCAAAATTTACTTGATCCAATCGACCACCTACTGTCGAAACGGTCAAATCTCCTTCATAATAAGAAACTCCCAAATTAGCTCCTACCTCAAAATGCTGAGCAGATAGAAAAAATGGAGAAATAGAGATAATCAATAGCAATAACTTTTTCATAGAAGCAACTTAAAGGATTATATAATTGTCTTTAGTAGGATAGAAAGAATTATGGGGGCTGCAAAATTCGTTTATTTTATCATATAACGCAAAAGCATGCTTTTGACAGTACATATAACTATATTTTTATCGAAAAATTGGACCAATTTGTACATTAGATCCTTAAAATACGAAATTCAAGACCCTATTCGTTTAATTTTTTAACTAATTTTACCTTTTTACCATTATTTAATTTCTCTAACTTAACTTATATAAATGAAAATCACATCGCTATTTATTGCCGGTTTTATGTCTGCTAGTCTACTCGTGACTGCTCAAGATGCCGCTCCCGAAAATTGGTTTAATCTGGATAAAAGCCAGGATAAAGTATCCGGTGTAAGCACCGAAAAAATGTACAAAGAACTACTGAAAGACCGCGCCTCTCAAACGGTGGTGGTTGCTGTTATTGATTCTGGAGTAGATCCCAAACATGAAGACCTTAAATCCGTTATGTGGGTCAACAGAGATGAGATTCCTGACAATGGAATTGACGATGATAAAAACGGTTATATCGATGATATCAACGGCTGGAATTTTATTGGTGGAAAAAACGGGGAAAATGTGAACCACGAAACCCTTGAAATTACTCGTTTAGTTGCTCACTACCAAAAAAAGTATGAAGGAAAAGACCCTTCTGCACTTTCTAAAAAAGAAAAAAAAGAATACAAACGGTACAAGAAATTGGAAAAAGAGATTGCGGACAAGCGAGAAGAGGTTTCACAACAAGGAATGGGCTATATCATGTTCGCTTCAGCTATTAAAAAAATCAAAACAGGAATTGCCAAAGATGAAATATCGATAGATGACCTAAAAGGTTTCAAAACTGAGGACGAAGAGGTTGTTGGCATGCTTACTAGGTTAGTTGATATTATGGACAAGCAAGGTGCTTCTTTCGCCGAAATCGACAAACAAGTCTCTGGTGCTTCTGATTACTTTAGCGGCCAGTTAAACTATTATTACAATACAGAATACGATCCGCGATCTGTAGTTGGAGATAATTATAGTGATTCTTATGACCGTAATTATGGTAATGCAGATGTCCAAGGTCCCGATGCCATGCACGGAACCCACGTTGCAGGAATCATCGCAGCTGCTCGAGATAATGATTTAGGAATCAAAGGAGTTGCTAATAACGTTGAGATTATGTCCATACGTGCCGTCCCTGATGGAGATGAGCGAGACAAAGATGTAGCCAACGCCATTATTTATGCCGTTGACAATGGTGCCTCCATCATCAACATGAGTTTTGGTAAGGGCCATAGCTGGGACAAAGAGGCCGTAGATAAAGCAGTTAAATACGCTGCTAAAAAGGATGTTCTGCTAGTACACGCCGCTGGTAATAGTTCACTGAATACGGACGAAGAAGATAATTATCCAAATGACCGTTACAAAAAACGTGGCTGGTTTAGAAAAAAGATGGCCAAAAATTGGATTGAAGTAGGAGCGCTTTCTTGGAAGTCTGGTGAAAACGCAGTGGCTTCCTTCTCTAATTACGCCAAAAACAATGTAGATATTTTTGCGCCTGGTTTCCAAATAAATTCTACTACTCCTGATCAGGGTTACCAGAGTTTAAGTGGTACTTCTATGGCAGCTCCAGTAACCGCCGGCGTTGCAGCCGTATTACGTTCTTATTTTCCTGCACTAACCGCCGAACAAGTGAAAGACATCATGATGACTACCACTATTCCAGTTAGTCAGAAGGTAAAAAAGCCTGGTCACAAAGATGGAGACGCATTGGTTGATTTCAGTTCTCTCAGCAAATCTGGTGGAATTGTAAATGCTTACTTGGCTGTACAAAAAGCCATGACGACAAAAGGTAAAAAGAAAGTTAAGGCGATCAGCACTGCTCGTCCTTAAATAAAATTTTCTAGCGAATCCTTCGCAGTTAAAGGAGATTCAAACTTAGGTTTGTATCTCCTTTTTTTATGGAATCCATTGCTGATTATATTTTTTTGCTACATCTAACTAGCAATCAACTACTTACATATTTTTTACTTTTTTTAAAAAAATTAACTCAGAAAACTTGTAAAATCTAAAATCATAAATTAGATTTGCATCGTTATTTTTAAATAGTCTAAATAAGCATAAGCAGTTTTAAAAAATTATAAATTTAAAAAATATGAACTCCTTTAAAACCTTCCAACAATTATATATCCTTCTAGTTTTTGGTTTTGTACTTTCCCTAGGAGCCTGTAAAGATGATAAAAACGATGATCCTACCTTAAGTCTTGTAGCCAGTGAATCGGTTTCAGCGGTCAGGGCGAATACGGTAACCATAAATCTAACTGGAATGGCAGAATCTGGTGCAACCAGCTTAACTGCTACTCCCACAAGAGAATCGGCAGAAGACATTTCAATTGCCGCCAATGCCGAAGACATCCAAACCATCTACACTTATACCATTCCGGCGGAGGCTCGACTTTCAGATACTTATTCGATCAGTTTTGAGTTAACGGATGCAACGGATCGAAAAACTACCGCTAGTACAACAATAAGCGTTGAACCGCTCTTAGCTTCTACTCCAAGCACTTATGCTTTTGAGCGTAATGGGAATTCAACGGTTTCTTATTCTGGTCAAAACGAGCGTTTGGACATGGTAAAAGCTATGAAAACTTATCTAGGACAAGGCGATAAAAAAGAGCTCACTATCTCTGCCGCTGTCCTCAATGATGCCTACGCCAATACAGGTGATAATGGCAATGGTTTTTTTGATTTTACTTCAACGAAACAATTAAAGAATAAAACTTTCGCTCCTGATCTTGACAATAATTTCATGGAAAATCTTTTTGCAGAAGCAGAAGCAGTGAGTCAGTCAGGTGCAGATGCGAGCAATGGAGTAGCGGGTTTTATCGAAAGAGAAAATAGTGGCAATACTATTATGGTGGATGCTAATGGACGTGAATTTACTCAACTGATCGAAAAGGGATTAATGGGTACGGTTATGTATAATCAAATTTATAATACCTATTTTTCTGATGATCGAACGGGAGATGATGTGGAAAATACCGCTTTGCGCGAAGGAAAAAACTACACAGATATGGAACATCACTGGGATGAAGCTTTTGGATATTTTAATCCACCGCTTGATTTTGCTTCCAACTGGCCAGAAGCCCGTGAAGGAGAAGATCGCTACTGGAGTCACTACTCAAATGTAGTAGATCCCTTTATAAATAGTAATGACGATATCATGGAAGCTTTTCTTGCAGGTAGAACGGCCATCGTAAATAACGACTTGAATGGAAAAAATGCACAGCGAACGATTTTATTTGAAAAACTTGAACTAGTTGCTGCTGCTACCAGCATTCACTATATCAATCAAAGTTTGGGATATATCAATGAAGGAAAAATTGGGGAAGCTTTTCATACTTTAAGTGAAGCGTGGGCATTTGTGAATGCGCTCACCTACAGTCCCAACCGAAGAATCTCACTCGATCAAATTGCGACCATCAAAGAAAATGACTTAGGTGCAAATGGTAATTCTTGGAATGTGACTGCCGCAGATCTTAATCGTGCCAAAACTACCCTGGTTAGCATCTTTACAGAGTTGGAGTCCGTGAAAAACCAGCTTTGAGTTTCAGACTTTATCCTAAAATAATCTGTATGCTCCCAAATGATCTTTTTGTCCATCTTTTCAGCTTTTTTTTCGTCCATAGCTAGGCTATGCACTCAAAAAATAGCTTCAACATGATCAAAAAATATCTATTTGGTTTCTTAACAAAAAAATTCAGTATAAAGTCAATTGTGGAAAAAAACAGGTGAAAATACTTGTAAAAACCGACTTCAGGGGTTATGTTTGCAGCGTTATTTTTAAAAAGTCTAAATAAGCATAAGATCATCTAAATTCTTTAAAATTTATCCGTATGAGATTTTCATTGTTCGCATTATTGGTTTGTTTTCTTATAAGCTGTGGTGAGTCTCCGGAGCCACCTAATCCAGATGATATGGTTGACCTTGTCGAATTACGACAAGAAATAGCAACTCATCTGACAAATGATTTGATCTTACCAGCTTTTCAAGAATTGAATCAAAAGAGTGCCGCTCTTAACCAAGCTGCCATCAATTTTCAAAATGATACCAACGAAGAGCATCTGATTGAGCTAAGAACAATGCATCAGAATTTTTGGAATTGCTGGCAAAAGACCTCACTCTATTATTATGGCCCTTCTGTCAACAATGCTTTGCGCGCTAGTTTAAATACTTATCCCACTGATGAAGATCAAATCGAAAATAATATTGCTACAGGTACCTACCAATTAGGAAGCCTCGAAAATCAAGCTGCCGAAGGTTTACCCGCTTTAGATTATCTCCTTAATGGTATGGATCCACTCACGCCACTCTCCTTCTTTTCTGAAGAACGATTGACCTATATCAAGGCGCTAATTACTGCGATTCAAGATCATGTAGCTACTACGAATGATGATTGGAACAATGGAGAATTTATTCAAACTTTTACTGGAACCAATGCTACTGGAACAGACGTTGGAAGCGCACTTGGTTTGATTGTCAACGGTATTGATCTGCATTTTCAACGATTCGTTCGGGATGGAAAAGTAGCCATTCCTGCTGGCTTGCGAAGTGCTGGTGTTCCCCGTCCGCAATCAGTAGAAGCTCAATATGGAAAATATTCTACTGAGTTCTTAAAAACTTCTTTAATAGCTTATCAGGATTACTTCAACGGAAAAAATTTTACCAGAAGTGATGGCCCCTCTATTTTAGAATATCTTCGACAAATTGAGCAAGCGGATTTAGCCGATCGAATCGACAACCATTTTTCAATTCTCTTAGATAAAGTAGAACAACTAGATCCTTCGATCATACAGCAAATCGAAACGGATAATGAAGCCTTAATTGAGGTCTTCCTTTCTATGCAAGATCTCGTTGCCATCTTCAAATCAGATATGGCTTCTGTGATGGGTATTTCTATTACCAACCTAGATAACGACGGAGATTGAATATTCTAAAGCATGAAAAAATATCAACCAACCCAGCTCATTCCGACGGCACCGCTGGTTCACTTCCGGATGCTATTTGGATTGATGATGGCATTAAGCGTCGTGCGATTTTATAATCATGGTTGGATTGAATCACTTTATATTGAACCCGTTTATTTCTTTTCCTATTTTGAGGCCTTAAAGCCACCTGGTCCTACCGGAATTTATCTTTTATTTATTACCGTTTTTCTGAGTGCACTGGGTATTATGCTCGGATTTTTTTACCGACTAAGTGCTTGCTTATTTTTTTTGAGTTTTACTTTTATCGAACTGATTGACAAAACCAATTATCTCAACCATTATTATTTTGTTAGCCTTATTGGGTTTATTTTAATTTTTCTCCCAGCACATCGTGATTTCTCGCTGGATGCCATACGAATGCCAAGCATCAAAAGAATAACTATTCCGCGTTGGACGACCGATCTCATTAAATTTCAATTAGCGCTTGTCTATATTTTTGCTGGGATTGCCAAATTAAATCCAGATTGGTTATTCCGAGCCATGCCACTCAAACTTTGGTTGCCCGCACAAGCGCACCTTCCAGTAATTGGTCCGCTGCTGAGTCATGAATTCACCCCATTTATTTTTAGCTGGAGTGGAGCATTGTATGATTTGTTTATTGTGTTCTTCCTACTCTATCGGCCTACTCGTTGGTTGGCATACTTGGCGGTCCTAGGTTTTCATATTGCAACGGCCCTTTTATTTCAAATAGGTATTTTTCCTTACGTAATGATTATTTCCACGTTGATCTTTTTTTCGCCAGAAGCGCACGAAAATATTTTAAATAAAATTAAAAAATGGACCAACTACATTTCAGCCAATCATCCCCTATCCATTAGTTGGTGGTCTTGGAAAAAATTAAAACCGGCTTTAATCTTTTTTGTCATCCTTCAATTAATAATACCATTTCGATACTTGGCCTACCCCGGTCATTTATTTTGGACGGAACAAGGATATCGATTTTCGTGGCGGGTAATGCTAATGGAGAAAGCAGGACATACAACTTTTACAATTTCAGATGAAAAAGGCGAAAAAACAGAGTGGGTGAATAACCGAGATTTTTTGACTGCTCAGCAAGAAAAAATGATGAGTACGCAGCCAGATATGATTTTACAATTTGCCCATCATCTCACGGAAGTTTATAAAAACAAAGGCTATAAAAATCCTATTATTCGTTGCCAAAGCCGGGTCACCTTAAACGGTACCCTCAGTCAACCTTTAGTAGATCCAAATGTCAATCTAGCAATTGTTAATCAAGACTGGAAACATAAATCATGGCTCCTTCCTTTTAATCCCAATTTTGGTAAAAAAACCATTTCTAAAAACAATTAAATACGGATGAATAAAAAATGGTTTTTGATAAACGTTTTAATTTTAATTGCTCTAATTATTAACATTGGGGCAATCGCACAAAACACCTTTTTTGTCAACGGCCAAGTATTAGATCAACAATCAAATGAACCCATCGTCGGGGCTACCCTATATATTCCTAGTTTAGAAAAAGGAATCGCAACGCTTGAAAATGGAAATTATAAAATTGAAAATTTATCTCCTGGATTATATTCAATCGACCTAAAATCGCTTGGCTTTCAAGATACCACCTACACCATTGAAATCACCGATCAATCTTTATCTATTAACTTATTCATGCTTGGAGCTGTGACAGATATTACGACGATCAATGTTCGAGACGATCGTGGTCAAGCACCGGGAATTCAACGGCTTCGACAAGTAGAAAATAACGCCATCTACGCTTCTAAAAAAAATGAATTAATCCAATTAGCAAAACTAACTGCCAACAAAGCTACCAACAATAGTCGTCAAGTTTATGCTAAAGTTTCTGGTTTAAACATCTGGGAAAGTGACGGAGCAGGAATTCAATTAGGCATCGGTGGGCGTGGACTTAGTCCGAGTCGAAATGCCAATTTTAATACGCGTCAAAATGGGTACGATATCAGCGCCGATGCGTTGGGTTATCCAGAAAGTTATTATACCCCACCGGTGCAAGCCATCGAACGAATTGAAGTAGTCCGTGGGGCTGCATCCTTACAGTATGGAACTCA
>CAZYAC010000091.1:0-14969 GCA_964645475.1 uncultured Saprospiraceae bacterium
TCCTTATATGGGGAATCTTCTTTTTAAAAAATAATTAACACCCTTTTCAAGTTATCTCTACGTCACAATTGTGACAACAGATTCGTATTTTTACCCTATATTTAAAAATAATCTCTTATGATGTTAAGAACCTTAACGCTATTTGTTTTTTTTGTTACCTCTTTAACATTTTCGACCTTATTAGCCAATGATGTTGGTTATAAAATTTCTGTGGAAATTGAAAATTTTGACCAGACGGAAGCTTATCTTGCCGGATACATTGGTGACACCCCTTATATTTTGGATACCGTGGCAATGAAGGACGGCGTTGTTGTTTTTTCTGGCGAAAAGAATTTAGACGCAGGTGTGTACCTTATTGTGCTGCCTCCTGACAATAAATTTATCCAGATTTTTGTGGATCCGGACAACCAAAATTTTAATTTGAAGGCCAATTACGCAAACCTAGATGAACAAGCTTTTGCCATTACTGGCTCCCGTGCTAATCAACTTTTTTACGAATATGTCAACTTCCTGTCCACCAAAGGACCACAAGCACGGGCCTTGCAAGAAGAAATAAAGGCTGCGCAAGCTGAGGACAAACCCACCGAACAATTACAGGAAAAGCTCAAAGAGGTCAACAATAGTGTAAAAACTTATCAAAGGCAGTTAGTCAAAAACAATCCAAATTCTCAGGTAGCGACCTGGATTAAGTTTGGTTTTGAAACAGAGATTCCTGAGTTTACTGGTTCAGAGAGTGATGTTCAGTTTCAACGGTATATTTTTAGAAAAAATCATTTTTTTGAAAATGTCGATTTTACCGATTCCAGTCTTTATCGAAATCCAATGTTACCCAAAAAAGTAAACTATTATCTTAATCAACTGACCCCTGCTACTCCTGATTCGATTATTGTAGCGTTAGATTATATTTTAAATAAAGTTAAACCTGTTCAAAAAACTTTCCGGTACTACTTGAGTCAGTTGCTCAACCAATACGCCGAAGAAGCACAGACTAAGATCGGTATGGATGCGGTCTACGTACATTTGGTGGATAATTATTACGCACGGGGTATGGCGCCTTGGTTGGAGAAAGAACAGCTAGAAAAAATAATGTTGGAGTCTCAACGACGACGCCCAACCCTAATTGGTCGTCGAGCAATGAATATTGAAATGAGAAAAGAAGATGGTAGTAAAATTTCTCTCTATGATATCGAAAGCCAGTATACTGTTTTATACTTCTGGCGGTACGATTGTAGCCATTGCAAGAAATCCACACCCCATGTAATTGAGTTTTACAAAAAATTTAAAGATAAAGGTGTTAAAATTTTAGGGACGTGTGTAAAATTGAAAGAAAAAGACATGGAAGAATGTTGGAAATATGTCCATGAAAAAGAAATGGAAGACTGGATTAATGTGGTAGACCCTGGAAATTTATCAAAGTTTACAGCTAAATATGATACCCGAATTACACCACGAATTTTTATTCTTGATAAAGACAAAAAGATTTTAATTAATAGAATCGGAGCAGAGCAACTCGAAGAGGTTATGGATCAAATTATTGAAGAAGACAACCGTAAGCTCAAAGAAAGCCTCGAGAATAAGTAATCTATCCAATTTTTTATTTTCCAAAAAAATAATAACTTTACGTAACAGATTATTAGAGAACCGCTAATCAGATTGAACCAAAGGTCTGTTTAGCGGTTTTTTTTTACGCTATATAAAAAGCAAAGCAGCAGCCATTCTAGACCTTGCTATAATTTTATAATGAACGAACACTTAGATCCTTCCGGCGAACATCTTGAACCTGCCGATCAACAACTCGAAAAAGCCTTACGTCCTCAGGCTTTAGAAGACTTCTCTGGTCAGCCAAAAATAGTTGAAAACTTAAAAATATTCATTGCTGCAGCCAAGCAACGAGGAGAAGCACTCGATCATGTTCTTTTACATGGCCCTCCAGGATTAGGAAAGACCACCTTATCACATATTATTTCCAACGAATTAGATGCTAATCTAAAAATGACTTCTGGTCCAGTACTAGAAAAACCAGGAGATCTAGCGGGTTTACTGACCAATTTGGAAGAGGGAGACGTTTTGTTTATTGACGAAATTCATCGACTCAATACCGTCGTAGAAGAATATCTCTATTCGGCTATGGAAGATTATCGAATAGATATCATGATTGATAGTGGACCCAATGCTCGCAGTATTCAAATTTCCCTTGAACCTTTCACCTTGATCGGCGCTACCACGAGGATGGGATTGCTTACGGCGCCCATGCGTGCGCGATTTGGTATCAACTGTCATCTAGATTATTACGATGTTGGCGTTTTGGAAAAAATCATCAAACGCTCCGCAGGAATTTTAGATGTTCCGATTACCGTCGAGGGAGCACAAGAGATTGCACGTAGAAGCCGAGGAACTCCTCGTATTGCCAATGCCTTGCTCCGTCGAATACGGGATTTTGCCCAAATAAAGGGAGATGGTACGATAGGAATAAAGATCGCTAAATATGGTCTTGAGGCACTGAATGTCGATAGTAGTGGTTTGGATGAAATGGACAATAAAATCCTCTCAACCATTATTCATAAGTTCAAAGGTGGTCCCGTCGGGATTACAACCATTGGTACTGCTGTGGGGGAAGAAGCTGGAACGATCGAAGAGGTCCACGAGCCATTCTTAATTATGGAAGGATACTTACAACGTACACCCCGAGGTCGGGAGGCTACCGAAAAGGCATATCAGCATTTAGGAATAGTACCACCTTCCCAGTCAAATACCCTTTTTTCTTAGGTTCGAAGAAGTTTAGCGTTATAAAAAATGACAGAAGTAGAAGAATTTGGTAAGATTCTCTGTTTTATGAAACACTTCTCACAAGGACAAGTGTTTCACGGAACAGATATAATGAGGTTTTGCAGTCAAAATAGGTGCCCTCAAAAAGAGGGGGGAAGCTCAAACGTCTGTAGGTTGATTTAAAATAGGTTTAGGTTAAAAACGTTTGGCTTAAAAATTTAGATCAGAATCGTTTACTACGTGAAGAAGTCAGATTTGCCATTAAAACAATTCCACCTCCTAGTAAAAAACTTCCCGTTGCAATGTACAAAATAAGCATGGTTCTTGTGTTTAGTAAGTTTTGTAAATAGTCAAAAAAATAAAAATACGCACAAGAGGGATTACAACACATTAAAAATACTTTAAATACAATAAGCTGTTGTTATTTTTAGGACGCAATTAGCCTCCATTAAGTAACGTAATTGCTTACTTAATTTAAATTAAAATTCAAATGGTATAAAAATGGATGCAGTATGGTAGGAGCTTCTAATTTAAGCGGGCCAGTAAAATTAGGTACACTTATAAGTTAGTCTCAACTAATAGTCTCGTTTTTTTTCTAATATGTTCGGCGGGATGATGCAAGATAGAATTATTTTTCAATTCTACCAAAAAAAATAAAAAAAATCTGAAAGTAGGTTTTCTTACCTTCAGATTTTCTCATCAGAAATAGACTTAATAATTAGACTTTATCAACGCAGCATTACAAATCGGTATGTCTCTGTGATGGTTTCGGACCGAATACTTAGGAAATATATTCCATTTTGTAAATTATCTACCGAAACTGAGATAGTACCCGTCCGATCAAGTATAGCTTCCTTTACCAATTGACCTGCTGCGTTAAGAATACGCATTTCCCTAAGATCATTTTCTTGGTCGGGTATGTCAAAATAGAAATGATCACTACTTACTGGGTTCGGACGGATGGTCAGCCCTCCCCTCTCAACAAAGTTTAATACGACGATATCACCAATATAGGTCTCCGTGCCATCAAAGTCCGTTTGCTTTAGACGATAATAATTTGCTCCTTTTAATGGCTCGACATCTGTGTAACTATATTGAGTTGAAGAAAGTGAACTTCCCTGTCCATTTATCTGACCAAGCGCTTGGAAATTGCGACCATCAGAAGATCGCTCTAGTGTAAAATAATCATTATCCAATTCCATAGCTGTCTTCCAAGTCAATTCGGCAACCTTCTCTTTTTGATACCCTCTAAATTCGGTTAACGTAACGGGGAGACTAACGTCAAAATTTCCATTAAGTACGACATTATCTAAGGCAATCATTCCAGCCCAACTACCATTCTCACCATCTGAATAATTGAATCTCACTTGAAATTCAGCATTATTATATGCCGACAAATCTAGACTTTGATGATTAACACATCCATCTTTCCAGATACTAAAAAAACTACATCCATTCGATTCTTCCCGAAAGACTTCCTGCCAATCTGATCCATCGTACACATCGACAGAAAAATAACTGTCCGTTTCAACAGGCTTGCCAGCAAAAACGACAAAGGGATCTGCGGGATCATCTACTCGATCAAACATATAATCAAAATCCAAAGTCAGATTTGCAAAACTCCGCATATCCATCACGGGAGTCAGAATAGAGGTCGCCCCAGTAAATACACTTTGACTCACCACATCGTCATCAAAATAAATCATATTAGTACTATCTATCGTCGCACCAAGCGTTGCACTAATACTATCAAAATCTGTTCTATAAGAACTGATAAATCTGCCTTGTCCTCCCCAACTCCATTGGTATGGGAAAGAAAGATTTTCATTGGTGGTAGTCACCTCCCAATCTGAAGGTAAACCATCATTAAAGTCTTCTAAAATCAACAGACTACAATCACCCAGTGGAGCCGCGTAACTAAAAGTAGCAACACAATTTTCACCACCACCCGACGCTGGAAACAAAGTTAAATCAGTAATTTCACCATTGGCAATAAGTCCTGACAAAACAATTTGTCGAGGACTGTTTCCATAAGGATAAATAATACTCGAAGTATCTGTATTGATGACCACCCGAAATCCATCTGAATTACCTCCACCATGGGCTAGTTGCACCCGCAAATCGTAATTACTCGTCACATCGAAACAGTCTGATACGCGAACCTCAAGGACCTCCAAATTAGTCGATTGATCCGTTTCAATTAATACATTAACAAACTCGCTAGTAGATCCATTGTCGCATTGAGATTGTACCAACACTTGGTATGTGCCACATCGTTGTAAGACTACCCCAAAATCCACCGTTGGTATTGTTGTTAGAATCGTATCTAAATAAATATTATTGATCACATCTCTTAAAATCGCTCGATAGTTTCCTGAAGCATTCGAAAACCAACTCAGGGCAACCGTAGAATCTGTTTGCTCCGTAATGGTCAATCCATCGATCGACGGACAGTTGTTTGGTAAACAGTCATCGACACAATCCAACCCTGGTAAATAAAGCGCAAGCGCAGCTACGTTATTAATATCACAATCTAAGGTCCCATCAGACCAATCTGTCGCTCCTTGATTGAGTGGATCCATTATATAAGGTATTCGTCCGTTGAGATCACAGCCATCATTTAATTCGTAATTGTGTTGCAAACTAAAATTATGTCCAATTTCGTGGGAAGCCAACGAACGTAGTAATGCACTTGTATTGGTATTTTTTTCTAAGAGGTGATAAGGCGAACTCGTACAAACTGAATTCAAAGTAGCTAGTCCGATAACACTACAATCTTCTAGGGTACAAATATCTCGAGTCGTCCAAAGTTGACCAAGATCATGTGTGCCATTAAAACCATCAGCCACGGCCCAATCTCGAAAATCAGTTAACAGTTCTCCGGCTTGTTGAGAATTGGTCCAAGGATCGCAATCGGCACAAGAAGAGATCAAATGTTCGGTCAATGTAAAATTAACATCATCCTCAAAATCATTTTCGTTCCAATCACTATTTACTAAAGATAAAATCTGTAATGCTTGTAGATGTGTTTCCATTATTCCACCCAGATCTTCTACCATCGAATAATCTGAGGCAATTGCTATCTCAGCTCGTAAACAAACAGCGGACTCCGTTGCTGGTTGATTGGTATTTTCACGTGGAAGGTCGTGCGCTTCGGTAGAGGCACACTTACCCGGAGCATCATTTATCACCTTACTAGCTTCATAAACCACAAAGATATCTGATTTAAAATTGCGGTCGAATCGTGCGGCAGATTCTAAAAAATATTGATGGTTTCCATCTTTTATCCAAAGACTGAAATAGTTTTCAAAAATAGTTAGACAAGCTTTTCCACCACCTTCTACCACTCCTTGAAAAGTGGGTGTAGCAATGTTAGGTAAGGTCTGAATTCCAGAGGAGGTAAGCATGTTTAATTGAAAATCGGGACTCCGTAATTCGTCCCGTGATAATCGCAAAGACCATTGGTGTTTGTCACTAAACATAAGCTTTATCTGACCATCCGAATAAGGGGCTCGTAAATAATTTTCCAACTCCGAAACCGATAATTTATAAAGTTGGTAATCGGTAAAATACTGATCCAATTCGGTCCGGTCGGGCCGATCAACAGAATAGCCAAGATAATTTAATTGTGCGTTGAGTTGAGTCAATAGGGCGGACAGGCACCACGCCGCCATTAGGAGGGTTAAGTTTTTCATTTGGAAGTATGTTTATTATTTGTGAATCGGGCGTCTAATGCATTACACAAGGATTCCGACAAACACAAGATAAAAACAAATTCCTTTTTTAAAGAATATTTTATGTATAAAAGTCAAAACGGGTTACCTACCATTAGGTAGATAACCCATTTTGGGTATATTTCACTTTAGATATAAATCTATTGTTTTACAAACATGGTGGTCCATGCTCGATCGGCCACAATAAAGCTGACCTGGTATATTCCATTGGTATAATCCGAAACATCAATGGTTTGATTTGAGATACTATTGAACGTATTAACCAATTGACCTAAATTATTATGGATCAAAACCTGATCAATATTAAGATCAGATTTGATGAACAACTGATCTGTTACTGGATTAGGCATGATACTAATATCATTAGCTAGTGTTGGATCATTGGTATTTACCAAATCAAGAATATCTGAAAGATATCTTGGCAAAAATTGATAGCCTGCATCGAAGGGTGCGGTAACTGTCGGGTTAAACTGCCCACCAATACCAATGGCATCAAAGTTAGTAGGTAAGGTAGTCCCAAACAAGTCGGTATCCGCATCAATTCGCATAACATATTCATTGGTACCATCCGTCACTGTATAATTATCACCCGTAGCTCCTGTGACAACACTAACAATCGAAAGGTTGTTAATCCGAATTAATTTAGACTCTTCTTCTTCTCCCAGATTGGTCGTAAATTCAGGATCAAAAAGTGGATTGCCACTTGACAATAAAAACACAGAATCTGCAACTATTTGTTGTAATCCTCTAAATTGGCCGATGGTTCCAATAACAGAGACTTCATCGCCTTCGTTTACCGTATAGCCATAATTCGTTCCTCCAGCAAAGACGCCAATTCCATCATCGTTATCGTTTTTATCAACAATGGTAAATAATAATCCACCGGGGCTCAAATTAATACCATATACAATTCCTCTTAGCTCACAGGTTACAAAATTTGAGTCTACCACTCCTTGATCATCTACCGTAGATACATCTTGAATTTCAAGTAAAGGGTAAAAATCAGGATCAATTCCGTCATTATCTACAATGGTAATAACCAGATTACCCGTAGATCCTATAGTAGCTCCATTTGCATCGCTTAGATTAAGAATAATCGTTTCAGAGCCCTCTACATCAGTATCATCCAATAAAGAAATACTAAATGTTCCTTCACTGACACCACCAATGTCATCACTACCAAAAGTCACAACGGTATTATTTAATACATAATCCGTTCCGTTCGTGGCCGTTCCACCAACGATATTGAGGCTAACAGAAGCCGTGTCCATATCACCTGTATTAGCTAATGACATTCTGAAGGTAGCCATAATATCTCCTTCACTAACATCTTCTAATCCATTTTCAAAAAAGATATAAGGAGAAGTAGGACAAGCATCATTTGCTGCTCCAGGGGTAGCATAAATAAAATTGCCACTTCCACCAGAAATCACATTGGTATTAGTCGTAGAAAAACCCCAGGACGCTGGCTGACCATTGTCTGCTTCCAAATCACAAAGACTAAGTGATGGTCCTTCACCATCTGCAATTTCTGGCCAGCCAGCTGCGTCATTGTAAATAACCATGTCTACTAATTCACCGTTACCATCTAATAACGTAATATCTTCTCCACCATCGTTTAGACCTCCTGCCGTCCAAGAAAGGGCGTTGGTACCAAAGGTAGCATTAAAGGCAGAAGCATTTTCAACCAACAACATATATTCTCCCGGCTGAATCATCATCGCTGGAAAAGTAAAATCTACGCCCATTGAAAAATTATAGCCTTCCAAGTTAACTGCTTGGTCACCAATATTGGTAAGCTCAATAAAATCAAATTCATTTCCTGCTCCAGGGATATTATACATAATCTCAGAAATTACGATATCATTAGCAGGGACTGGGATAACGGTAACAGTACCCACCATTCCTGAACCAACATTAGGATCAGATTGATATTCATATAATCCAACGTCTGTAAAGGTATAACTGAAAGACCAGAGATTCGTAGAGGCAGCACCATTTCCAAACCCTTCGGGATTATTAGGATAGGTAGCCAGTGTACCATTTATGTTATTATTTCCTGCAACGTTATTCCATTCTACGGTTTGACCTACAAAGATCGTAATATCGGCAGGGGTAAAAACATTACTGACTTCTACGGTAACATCTGCAGCTGGACAAGTAGCAGTATTAGCAGCACCCGGAGTGGCCAATACTTCTACTCCCTCGAAGATTGCTCCAGTAGGGTTGGTGGCTGCAAACCAGTTAGCTGCATTATTATTGTCTTTATTGGGGCTACAAAGCTCTAAAGAAGATCCGTCTCCATCTGGCTGAGATGGCCAAGGAAATCCATCATCATAATCTACAATGTCTATTTCATTGCCACCGAGATCGGTTAAAATAATATCTTCTCCACTATTGTTAAGTCCACCTGATTCCCATTCGATGGCCGTTACTCCATACGAATCCATCATAGCTTGCGCATCACCAGCTACTAATAGGTAAGCATTAGCAGCAATGGAAGTACCTGTCGCAAAAGTATGAGAAACACCTTGGGTAAAGCTCCATCCTGAAATATCTACGGTTGCTCCACTATTATTAAATAATTCTATGTACTCCGTAGAATCCTGACCGGCATCAGGAGAATTGTACATGATTTCGTTGATGACAATCTGGGCCTGAGTAAGGCCAACGATGAAAGCCATAAAGAAGAGGGTTGTAAACAGTCTTTTCATGTTAATTTTTTTTTAGCATACCGACCAGAAAACTGACTAGTATACTGATGATCAATAGTAATAAAAAATTCTAATGCTTAAGATTGAAAAAAATACGTTTTTAATGATAACTTTAGCACGAAAATAATAGAATTAGTTCAGATAAGAACCTCAATAAGTAGCAAGAAATAATTTTTGTGTCATGGATATCGTGTTTATTGAACAATTTTCAGAAATAAAATCAAAATATTTTCACCTATTATCTAAACTAAATAATGGTAAATCATTTGAAATTCAGAAAAAAGTAAGGCCAATAATCTAGACAACCAAAGAAAAACTTGATTATTTTTTGTTTTTAATCAATTGAAAAACCTAACCTTTACTTTACCTTCGCTTTACAGACTTAATAGTATCTTTGCAATCAAATCCCACGACAAAAAAAATTGTTTCATTTTTTTAAACCAAACCTTTAACTATGATTAAGCTTTCTACCAAATGCTTGTTTAGTTGCTTGCTCTTTTTTGTATTGAGTAGCAGTCTTTTCGGACAAGGATCTACAACCGGAAATATTAACGGAAAAATTATTGACGTTAATAAAGAAGAAATTATAGGCGCCAACGTAGTCGCAATTCACGTTCCTACTGGAACTCGTTACGGAACTGTAACGGGTGTGGACGGCAGCTACTTTATCCCCAATATACGGGTCGGTGGTCCTTACACTGTAACGGTAACTTACATTGGTTATCAAGAGCAAAGCCAAAACAATGTTTATATCAAATTGGGACAGACAAATCGGCAGAATTTTTCCATTTCTGAATCTAGTACTACTCTAGAAGCAATAACGGTAATTGGCTCAAAAATTAACGCTACCGATAAGACAGGAACAGAAACCACCATCTCCGAAGAATTGATTGCTACCTTACCGACTGTAAGTCGAGCTATTGGAGACTTTGCACGTTTAACGCCACAAGCAACTGTACGAGAAGGTAACGACGGATTTTCTATTTCTTTGGGGGGTGTTAATAACCGCTATAATGCCATCTACATTGACGGTGCGGTCAACAATGATGTATTTGGTCTAGCTGGGTCTGGTACCAATGGTGGGCAAACAGGCGTTTCTCCACTCTCAGTAGATGCCATCGAAGAATTCCAAATCTCTTTAGCTCCTTTTGATGTACGTGCTGGTGGTTTTGCGGGTGGTTCGATCAATGCCATTACTCGCTCTGGTACGAATGAGTTTAAAGGAAGTGCTTATTACTATTTCCGTAACGAAAATCTAGCTGGTAGAACACCGGTAGACGACGACGAATTTGCTCGTCGTAAGCTAAATGATTTTTCTGGTGAAACTTACGGATTTCGTTTGGGCGGTCCAATCATCAAAAATAAATTATTCTTCTTCGTTAATGCAGAAATTCAAAGAGACCAGACGCCACAACCTTTTGATTTAGCTACTTACCAAGGAACCGCTAACCGTGATTCCTTAAATAATTTAGAAGCTAAATTAGCTTCCTTTGGTTATGATCCAGGTACCTTTGAGGATAACGAATCTTTCCTAGACAGTGAAAAAATTACGGCAAAAATTGATTATAACATCAACGATGTTCATAAATTGAGTTTAAAGCATTCTTATGTCAATGCCGAAAACTTAGAAGGAGTTCAGTCTGGTACGCGTAATATTCGATACCTCAACTCTTCTGAGTTTTTTAACTCTACTACAAATACAACATCTCTAGAGGTCAATTCTATTTTTTCAAACAAACTTTCTAATAGTTTGATCTTAGGTTACACCAAAGTAGTGGATGATCGTGATCCTTTCGGTGATCCATTCCCTTTTGTAAATATCGATGATGGTGCAGGTGATATCACATTTGGTTCTGAGCGTTTCTCTACCGCTAACCTTCTAAATCAAACAACCTTTACTGTTACCAATAACTTGTCTTTATACCGTGGTAAACATAATATTACCATTGGAACACACAACGAGTTTTACAAAATGGAAAACCTCTTTATTGCCTTCAACTTTGGACAGTATGAATTCGATAGCTTAGATGATTTCTTAAATGATCGTGCAGCTAGTTTCTTCCAGCGGTCTTACTCTTTGAGAGACAATATTAGTGGAGACGAATCTGCTGCGATTTCTACTTTTAATGGCGCACAGGTTGGTGCATACATTCAAGATGAAATTCAGGTTGATGACAGATTGAAAGTTACCATAGGATTAAGAGCAGATGTTCCTATTTTTAGTGACACACCAGAAAACCGGGCATTTAATACAGAAACGATTCCATTGATTGAAGCAGAAGGTTACGATTTGAGAGGTGCCCAAATTGGACAATTCATCAAGCCACAATTAATGTTTTCCCCTCGACTTGGTTTTAATTACGACCTGAGTGGTGACCAGAAAACAGTACTTCGTGGTGGTATCGGAATCTTTACTTCACGAGTACCATTGGTATGGCCTGGTGGAGCTTACAATAACTTTGGTCTGAACGTAGGATTTACCCGTTCTTTCAACAATACTTTTGAACCAGACATCAACGCGCAGCTTCCTGGTGATATTGATATTAACAATTTAGAGCCAGAAGGATCGATTGACTTATTTGCCGAAGATTTTAAAGTACCACAAGTACTGAAATTAAACGTGGCATTAGATCATACGCTACCTGGAGGAATTGTTGCCAATCTTGATTTATTGTACAATGCTACCATCCGCAACGTTGCTTACCAGAATGTTAACTTGAGGCAATCTGTTGAAAATCTAACCGGCACAGGAGACGATCGTCCCTACTTCGACCGTCGTGATGAAATTGATGATTCCTATGGAAGAATTGTATTAGGTTATAACACCAGCGAAGGATATTCTTATAACGCAACAGCTTCCTTAAGCAAGCGATTTGACGATGGATTCTATGCTAGTGTTGCGTATTCTTACGGTGATGCTTTTGCTGTATTTGATGGTACTTCTTCTCAGAACTCCTCACAATGGAGAGGCTTGCATTCCGTAGGTGGTCGTAACTTTAATCAACCATTGACTCGATCTAGTTTTTCTCAAGGACATCGAGTTATCGGTACACTTTCGAAGAAATTTTACTGGAATCCAGGTAAGAATGTTGGAACTACCATTACCCTATTTTACGAGGGTGTAAGTGGTGAACCTTTCTCTTATATCTATGATGATAATGGAGGTTTAAATAACGAAGATTCTCGAGAGCGTAATTTGGTTTATGTTCCTGAAAATGCAAGTGATATCAATTTAATAGATCTACCAAATGCTACAGCTCAAGAACAATGGGAAGCACTTGATAAGTTTATTGAAGAAGATGATCACCTTTCTGAGCGACGTGGCCGTTACGCTCAGCGTAATGCTTCTCGTGCTCCATTTACAAGTGTACTGGATTTGAAAGTTATTCAGGACTTCGGTCTGATGGTTGGTGGTAAAGAACAAAAGTTCCAAGTATCTTTAGATATTTTCAACTTTACCAACCTCATAAACGCAAATTGGGGTCGCCGATACTTTGTACCACAAAATTTCCAGTTATTAGATTTTGAAGGTTTCCAAGATGATTCTCTTACACCAGAATTTACCTTCCCTGGTGTACGAAATAATGATCCATCAAGTGGTAATATTGACGACCGTGGTATCCAAAGCTCACGCTGGCAGATGCAGATTGGATTACGATATATCTTTAATTAATCGAATTAATTGATTCGCGGTATTAACTATGATACCATTGGAGGCAAGGGTCGCAACGCACTAAGTGTGTTGCGGCTCTTTTTTGATTTAGTGTAATAAAAACATTATTTTACATCAAATAACTTAATAAAATCCTATTTCCTATTTTACATGAAAGATCCCATCATAGATTATCCAGAAAAGATAACTACTCCAGTTTATTTCGCTCAAAGTATTTACAAAACAAAAATTGCTTGGACTAGTTGGGCTGTACTTTTTATTTCAACAACTTTTTTAACAATGCTCTCAATAACTCATGATAAGTATGATGGAGTGATTTTTCTCTTTTTTATGGTTTGTTTTTTTCTATCTACTTGGTTTAGTATAGGTGGTTTTATCGATGGCATTAAAAGTATGCTAAAGATGGAGGATGCTGGGATTCTAAGGATTGGACTAATTGTAGCTAATTTTTCTATATTTGGATTGATCGCTATTGGCTTAACTTACCTAATTATTCTCAATTTGATAAACTAAAAACATGAATGAGCCTATCATAGACTACCCAGAAAAGATGACTTCTACTCCAACCTATTTCAAACAATGCCTTTTGAAAACAAAAATTGCTTGGACTAGTTGGGTACTACTTTTTTGTATTTTTATTTTTCTAGCGATTTTTTCGACGAATGATAATTATGAAACTGAGACCCTCCCCTTTATACTAGCATTTTTCATCCTATCTGTTACGGTTAGTACAGGCGGGTTTATAGATGGCATTAAAAGTCTGCGAAATAAGGAAGATGTTGGGATGCTAAGGATGGTACTAATCGTGGCTAATTTTTCTATATTTGGATTAATCACCATTGGCATAGCTTACCTAATAATGCTCAATTTGATGAACTAGCATCAAAATTCCATTATAAGAAGCGAAATAAACCCCATCCTACTCCACTAGATTTTTCTTCGGCAGAAATACCTCCGCCATCATACATCTAACACTTCCCCCTCCATAAGTTTCAATCGTTGGAATAGGAGCATGTAAAATTCTAGTATGACGTTCCAGATGTCGGATCTGATCAGGGCGTAAAGAGGCGTGGGCTTGAGAAGACATAATCACGTAGGAGATATTGCGATTATTTTTTACCTGCAGCATATTGCCAGCAAATGCATTCATCTGGTCAAGGGTAATATTGATTACTTCTTTTTTGGTTTCGTAAAAATACTTTTTTAGGGTATCTCGTTCTTTTGCATCCAGGATTGTGTCCATACAAATAACCACGAAAGATTCACCCATCGCCATCATCACATTGGTGTGATAAATGGGCTGTCGACCAGCATCTACTGCGTGGAAAACAACTTTCCGATAGTTTAATAATTTACAAAATACTTCCAGCACTGCTAGATCAGTCCGCGGACTCAGGCAAGCATAAACAATCTTATTGACCCGATCCAGAATCATACTACCTGTTCCTTCTAAGAATAGGCCTTTATCTTCATAGGTATCTAGATTAAAAATAGCGTGTACTTCCAAATCTTCCGCCAATTGATCAATAATAGATTCATTGCGCTCAAAACGACGAGATTCAGACTGCATTGGATAGGTAATGGCCATACCGTTTTGGTGAAAGCTTACCCAATTATTTGGGAAGACCGCATCAGGTGTGATCGGATCATTTTTGTCTTCTATTACGGTCACCTTAATTCCGTTACTTTCCAGAAGAGTCACAAAATCATCAAATTCAACGAGGGCTTTCTCGCGAATGATCTGGGGAGATTCTCCAGTTTTTTCTGGCTCAGTTTGAAAAGCGTTACTTGTCGCAGTTTCAGAATTATACCCAAAATGTCTGGGTCGAATCATCATTAGGTGTCCAGTAATCTGTACTTTATCGGGTTGGGTCATACTCAATTGTGGATATTTTTGGGTAAAGATAGTGATTTAGGGGAATTAAGCAGGTGGTCAAGTTAATTTAATTTAATTAATATCTGCGGCGACTTTTGCCACAACTCTTGCCTGCTGGCAGGCAGGCTTCGTTATTTTACTTAGCGATAGCTTAGGCTATCCCTTCTTAAAATGCCTCGATTTGCAACAAAATCCACTCACAGTTA
>CAZYAC010000092.1:0-13382 GCA_964645475.1 uncultured Saprospiraceae bacterium
GTTTTTGACATTGAACTTGAATTTAAAAAACACAAAATTTAGAACACTCCCTATCCGGACGTAAGTTTGTGTCAGTAATTATCGTGATAATTATTATGGCTGGGATTAATAACCAAAAAATCAATGAATTATAAAATTTGATCATGTTGTTTTTGTTAATTATTTCCATTCGAACTAAATAGCAAACAACAAAGTAAACAAAATCCCACTACCGCACCACCAACCGCTTCGTAGTTCTCCCATCCTTCCCAGCAATAGAAACAAAATAAAGTCCGCTGCTCAACTCATTCGTATTCAAAATAAAAGATTGACTTCCATTAACAATAGATTTAGCGACTTGCTGAACGCGTTGTCCTAATCTATTATAAATTTCTATTTGAGCAGAAAAGGCCGCATTGGCAGTTAGGTTGATTTTCACCTGCGCTGCTTGCACTGCAGGATTAGGCGACAAACTCCAAGTATTTATAGTGGATAAATCCTGCGTTGAAGTACTCATTGGAGTAAAAAAAGAACCTCGATCAGAATAACCCGTACAAACAGTATATTCTGTAAAAGGCCGGACCCGCCAAAAATATTGGGTATTGGGTTCTAGATCAAAGAAAGTTGCATTGGGTGTCGATGCAGCTCCAACCAAACTCTTGCGAAAAGGAGAGGAAAATCCGGGGCTTAAATCAACTTCCACCACATAATACTGCGCCTCAAATACTGGAAACCAAGAAACAGAAACCGCCTCATTTGAATTAACCGTCGAACCTTCAGCTGGTGCCAACAGAGTAGGAACGGAGTTGATACTTGTCATATTTGGCGTAAAAGTATTTCGAACATACGCTCTTTCTGGTGAATTCATCAAGTCTATTCGAATAGCTTCTTTTTGGTCGTTGGTAAATACATGGTTTCCACAATTTCCAAAATAAGACATCACGTTATTTTCCTGTGGATCGACCACCGTATTATTTGGATCTCTTACTGGAATGCTCCAGTTGGCACATCCAGATTGATCGGGATGTAAAGCAAATAAGTAGTCGGGTGGGGTATCACATATTCGATCTCCAGCTGTCGTACAATTGCTCCCATTTTGAAATTCATTAGCCACAGGAGTTATAAAAATACTAGGATCACTAGGCGCATTTGCATTGACCGGATTTCCCCAAGTATTTTCGTTCCATGGATTATTTTCCCAGCCATGGAAAGGGTGGAGTAGACTAAAAAAATGTCCAATCTCATGCGGAAAAACATTCTGTGCATAAACAAAATTACGAGCGATGACAATAAAATCATTTCCATCCCAACCTGCTGGAGATTGGTAATATCCTGCTGCCCCCAATTGATTATTGATATTATTTGTCACAAAGACATTGATGGCATTGGGAATTCTCGCTGCCTTTAGTTCGCTGGTAAACGAATCTGGTGCATTGTTGATCCCCGTATTATGGATATAGTGCACTGGAGGATTAGTAAGATAATACTGAATCTCCTGATCTTGGTATTTGTCATTAAGGATACACATCATATCCAATAATTGGACCTCCGGTATACCATCGCTGCCGTCTGTATTTCTAACCGCATGCAGAGCAATGGGTACGTACTGGACGGCTCTTTCGGCTGCCTGATTCGCATAATGTACCTGGTTGTGTGCCAGTCGGTTTTCGATTTGAGTAAGTCCTGTCGTTACGCAGGACTGTGCGGATAATGACCCTTGTATTCCAAAAGCAAAAACAAAAACAAAAAGACCCATTAAAGAGCGAAGTGAAAATTTCATAATAACAAGGATTAATGACCATTTTATAAAAACAAGTAATGCACAGTGTACTCAGTAATAGACAAAAAACAAGTCTCGCATTTTGGCTAGGTAATTTTGAGTCAAGACAAAGCATGAGCGAGTGAAACTCGTGAACCGCTTGCGGACGGGATGCCTAGAGATAGCCGCGCTATCACGAGGCTTTTCAACGAAGGATTGACTCAAAAGTGCCAGCCATAAATCGATAAGTTATTATTTGACCATTACTCAGTTCATATTATATTCAACAATCTTACCATAATCGCCTTTGATTGACATTAAAAGTATCAAAAAAAGCATACATTTGCTGTCAAATTATTTCCAAACGTAAGTCAGCTGACTGACTTAATAAAATCTAAAATTATAATGAGTAAAGTAACCGTAGTGGGAGCCGGTAATGTTGGCGCCACGGTAGCTAATGTTTTAGCACACAAAGACATCGTTAAAGAAATAGTTCTACTGGACTTAAAAGGAGACTTCGCAAAAGGTAAAGCCCTTGATACTTGGCAACAAGCACCCATTGATTCTTACAGCACTATGATTACCGGTACGGATGATTATAAAAAAACTAAGAATTCGGATATCGTGGTGATCACCGCTGGAATTCCTCGTAAACCTGGTATGAGTCGAGATGATTTGATTTCTACCAATGCCAAGATCGTTGGATCGGTGACCAAGTCAATTATGAAATATTCTAAGAATCCGATCATCATTGTGGTATCCAATCCATTGGATGTCATGACCTTTGCCGCTTACAAAGCTTCTGGACTTAAACCAAATCGCGTTTTCGGAATGGCAGGTATTTTAGATACTGCTCGCTATCGTGCCTTTTTGGCAACAGAACTAAAAGTTTCTCCTAAAGATCTTTCCGCTGTTTTAATGGGAGGTCATGGTGATACCATGGTACCTCTTCCAAGATATACCACCGTAGCTGGAATTCCAGTAACTGAATTGATCGCAAAAGATAAATTAAATGCAATTGTTCAACGGACCAAAAAGGGTGGTGGAGAATTAGTTGGCCTAATGGGAACTTCCGCTTGGTATGCACCTGGTGCGGCGGCGGCTCAAATGGTAGAGTCTATTGTAAAAGATGATAATCGTATTTTCCCTTGTTGTGCTTGGTTAACTGGTCAATATGGACTGAAAAATATGTTCTTAGGGGTGCCAGTAAAACTAGGTAAAAACGGGATCAATCAATTAATTGAATTGAAACTGAATAAATCTGAAATGAAAAACCTCCATAAATCTGCTGATGCAGTAAGAGGAGTATTGAATAGCTACAAAAAAATGAAAATTTAATTTTTGTTTAAAATAAAATCTAATAAAAAGCGGGATATGGATAAGTCTGTATTTCGCTTTTTTACATTTTTGCAAAACTACTTATGATTGGCCCATTAGCTAGTTATTCAGTTGGCTACCCTTAAGCAAAAGAAAGCGCGATTGAGGGAAGCCAACTGGCTAACCGGCCAACCAGCCAACCAGCTCATCATAAAACTAACTTTGAGAATGGAAAAACACACACTAAAAGAGGATGCATTGGAATACCACGAAACTGGTCGTCCAGGAAAAATAGAAGTTATCCCTTCAAAAGCTACTGCTAATCAAAGAGATTTGTCTCTAGCTTATTCTCCGGGTGTTGCAGAGCCTTGCAATGAAATAGCCCGTCAACCGGAAGATGTTTATCGCTATACCGCCAAAGGAAACCTAGTCGCCGTGATTAGCAACGGAACAGCGGTTCTCGGCTTAGGCGATATCGGACCGGAAGCCAGTAAGCCCGTGATGGAAGGGAAAGGTTTACTATTTAAAATTTATGCAGATATTGACTGCTTCGATTTGGAATTGAATACCAAAGATATTGAAGAATTTATCCGGACGGTTAAAATACTGGAACCGACATTTGGAGGGGTAAATCTAGAAGATATTTCTGCGCCCGCCTGTTTTGAAATAGAAGAGCGATTAAAGAAAGAATTGAATATTCCCGTCATGCACGACGATCAGCATGGTACTGCGATCATTAGTGGAGCGGCTTTGCTCAATGCATTGGAAATTGTAGAAAAAAATATCAGTACTGCTCGAATCATCGTTAACGGTGCCGGAGCTTCGGCTATTTCTTGTACGCGACTCTATGTATCGCTCGGCGCCAAAAAAGAAAATATTTTCATGTTCGACAGTAAAGGGTTAATTCACCCTGACCGAACTAATCTTAATGGTAAAAAACCTGAATTTATTAATGGTACCGTTTCTATGGATACTAGCCTCACTGAAATTTTAAAAGGCGCAGATGTCTTTGTAGGATTGTCAAGAGGGAATATCTTAGATGCTGGGATGATTAAAGGAATGGCGAAGAATTGTATTATTTTTGCGATGGCCAATCCAACACCTGAAATTAGCTATGATGTAGCTAAAGAAGCCCGACCTGATAGTATCATGGCTACTGGTCGTAGTGACTATCCTAATCAAGTAAATAATGTTTTAGGATTCCCGTTTATCTTTCGAGGAGCGCTTGACGTAAGAGCTTCTGAGATCAACGAGGAAATGAAATTAGCGGCAGTATATGCCTTAGCAGAACTAGCTAAAAAGCCGGTTCCTAATATTGTTAATATGGCGTATAATAATGCCAGTTTAAAATTTGGAAAAAACTATATTATTCCTAAACCAGTAGACCCTCGATTAATAACTACTGTCGCTCCAGCGGTGGCCCGGGCTGCCATGGAAACTGGGATAGCCAAGTATCCCATCAAAGATTGGAATGCCTATGAAGCAGAATTAGCGCGTCGCTTAGGAAACGAAAATACTATTTCAAAAATCATTGAATCGAAAGCCAAACAAGAACCAAAGAAAGTAGTTTTTGCAGATGCTGAAAATATTGATGTGCTTAAAGCAGTTAGGGTGGTCACGGAAGAGAAAATTGCTTTTCCAATTTTATTGGGGAATAAAGATCGCGTCAACGAGTTATTGAAAGAAGCAGATATTCAATTGCCAGGCATAAAAATAATTGACCCATTGCATCCAGCAAACGAGGTGGAAAAACATACCCTTCAAACTTACGCCAATACCTTGTTTGAAAAAAGAAAACGAAAAGGAGTTACGCAGGAAGAGGCCAAAAAAATGATCACTGGCTTAAGCTATTACGGAGCGATGATGGTAGAAGAAGGAGACGCTGATGCCATGATCGGAGGTTTAGCAAAAAAATATCCAACGACGGTTCGTCCTGCCTTGCAGGTCATCGGTTCTAGGAAGGAAGTGAAAAAAGTTTGTGGAATTCATATTTTGATGACGAAGAATGGTCCATTGTTTTTGGCCGATACCACGATCAATCATCACCTGACACCAGAAGATATTGCGGATATTACAGAAATGGTACACGCTCAGTTACTGATTTTTAACATCGAACCAAGGATTGCGCTGGTTACGTACTCTAATTTTGGTTCCGTACCTACTGGCGACTCTGCACTACTTATGCGCCAAGCAACGGCCATTCTACATAATCGTCATCCTGATTGGAAAGTAGATGGTGAAATGCAGGCTCATATGGCGTTGAATCCGGAGTTATTAAGTAAGCATTATCCTTTTTCGCGATTGGGAAATAAACGAGCGAATACCTTGATCTTTCCGAACCTATCCTCCGCGAATATTGCTTATAATCTATTAGGACAGGCGGGAGAATTGGATATGATCGGACCGATTTTATTAGGGCTAAATAAACCTGCTCATATTTTGCAGTGGGGAGCAAGCATCAGACAAATTGTGGATATGGTTGGAATCGCTGTTTTACACGCACAGGAATTGAGTACCAAATAGAGATTTCTGTAATTAATTTTATGAAAAAAAATAATTTACACTCCAGAAGCTTACATCAAG
The DNA here is from genome assembly GCA_964645475.1 of uncultured Saprospiraceae bacterium. Lineage (GTDB taxonomy): Bacteria > Bacteroidota > Bacteroidia > Chitinophagales > Saprospiraceae > JALZUU01. The sequence continues at coordinate 5,639 of CAZYAC010000092.1, forward strand.
GGAGATATAATTTAACAGAATTGGTAGGTGATTTGCCTGATCTATCGGTGCATGTTTTTAAAAATAAGCATGGTATCGTTACCGTTGATTTTTCTGATCCACAAGCTGTTTTTCTCTTAAATAAGGCTTTGTTGTTTCATCATTATAAGCTTAAGTTTTGGGAAATCCCTACTGGTTATCTTTGTCCACCCGTGCCCGGTCGAGCGGATTATCTCCACAATATTGCTGATTTATTGGCAGAAGAAAATGGAGGAGTGGTTCCGACTGGTTCTAAAGTCAAAGGACTTGATATTGGGACAGGGGCGAGCGCGATATATCCAATGTTGGGACATCGTCTTTTTGATTGGTCCTTTCTGGCAACTGAAACAGACGAAGTTGCTTTTAAAGCTGCTCGGCAGAATATTGAAAAAAACAGTGAGGTTATCAAAAATGTCGAAGTTATTCAACAAATGAACCCTTCAAAAATGTTTGAAGGGATAATCAATTTTGACGATCAATTTGATTTTACCATGAGTAATCCACCATTCCACGCTTCTCCCGATGAGGCCGTAAAAGCCACGCAAAGAAAAATAAGAAATTTAGGGAATAAAAAATCAACAGGAAAGGCCATTCGGAATTTTGGAGGTAGAGCGCATGAATTATGGACAGAAGGTGGCGAAATGAAATTTATTCAGTCAATGATTTTAGAAAGTAGAAAGTATTCAAAAAATTGTCAATGGTTTACTACTTTGGTTTCTAAGAAAGCCAATATTCCCATCTTCCAAAAAGTATTAGCCCAAGTTTCTGTTAATAAGCAGCGAGTAATTGAAATGGGACAAGGTCAGAAGCAGAGTCGGATCATGTGTTGGGGATGGTAAGAACATTAAAACTGCAAATGCAACTTCAATCACAACCTCAAGTTGGTTTGTGAATTTTCCATTTAAAAAACTTAGTAAAATAGTATTTTATTCAACAATTCTTCTAAATAGGTTTTACCAAATACACCAGCACTGGAAAGTGATCACTGTAGCCTCCCATATATCCATCGCCTACAAAAGTTCGGTAAGGGTATCCTTTATAAGCACCACTTCTTTGTCTTAAAAATTTTTTATTAAATATACTGGCTTTGTAGAAGAAATAACCATCCTTATCTTTTTTTGATAGGGCATAGGATAAGTGAATCTGGTCAAAAAGCGACCAAGCATCTCGCCAAGCAGTAGTCCCAATTCCTTTTACATAATAGTCCCACATTGGATTATAAAGTTGGTCCTTTTTGATTTTTTCTCGCTTTCTTTGAGCATTAATATATTTTTTACAACTATCATTATCCGGATCATCGTTTAAATCTCCCATGACCACGATTTTTGCTGCGTCATTATCCGCAAGGAGAGAATCGATTACGCTTCTAACCCTTTGGGCCGCTGCATTGCGACGCCATGCAGAACGTTTTTCTCCTCCACTACGGGATGGCCAGTGATTTACAAAAAGGTGTATTGGTTCTCCGTCAAATTCTCCACTTACAAATAAAATATCTCTAGTAAAAACGGTATCTCCCTTTTTATCTTGGATATCGAGTAGCAACGGCTCGCTGTTTTTTAAGGTAAAATACTTCGGATTATAAACAAGTCCAACATCGATTCCTCTTTTATCAGGAGAATCATAATGTACAATTTGATAATTTCGATCCGCCAATGCTGGCATTTTTACAAAGTCTTCTAATACAGATCGATTTTCAATTTCGCAGACGCCTAGGATAGCTAAACCATCCGGAGTCATTTCTTTACCCATCTTGCTCACAACATCAGATAAATGATCCAGTTTTTCTTGATAGATCTTACGACCGTAGGCTTTTCTCCCATTAGGAGTAAACTCTGAATCCCGGACATTTTCTGTATCTAAAGTATCAAATAAGTTTTCAAAATTATAAAACCCTATAGCGCCAATCTTATATTGTTGCTCTTGAGCGGAAAGAAAATTAGTAAAAATTATAAAGACTAGCAGCGGGATATATCGCATCATCGTTTTATTATTTTAGAATAGGTCCTTAGAAGGCACCTTATTGTTTCAAATACTGGAACATTCCGCCTTTTAGACGACAATGTTTCGCCAAAGTTAAACATTCTATACGGTCTACCTTTGAGAGTAGCGCTTATAAGGGGTTATTTAACGAGAATTTAATAATCGTTTTAGTATTTATGATTAATTTTGCACTCCGAAACACTAAAAAATCCCTGTTTTCTACCTAATTTAAGGATTCTCTTTCACCAACCGAAAAAACAATTTTATGGTCCTCCAAAAAATATTACCATTTCTTGTTGTTTGTCTCTTTTGTTTTTCCAATGCTGCCTTAGCTCAAACGAGTGTTACAGGTATAATTACTGATCCAGAGCTCGAAACACCTTTGCTAAACGCGATCGTTTCGATCAGTGGAACAGAATTAATGACCCAAACGGATATTAATGGAAAATTTACCTTAGAAAATGTACCTGAAGGACTTCAGATCCTGATCGTAAAACAGGAAAGTTATGCAGCGTATAATCAAGAAATTACGGTGGTAGCTAATCAAATCAATGATCTAGGAGAGTTAAATCTTGCTGCTCCCGTTGTTTCCTCCACCGTTCAACAAAATGACATTCCAGTAATTAGTATCGCCTCGGATGATATCGGTGAAGTAGAAAGTCAGGATATTTCTGGACTATTGAGTGCATCGCGTGACCTTTTTGCAAGTACTGCTGGATTCACTTGGGGAACTCGGCGATTCCGAATTCGAGGCTATCAGTCAGAAGATTTTGTGACCTCTATAAATGGTATTCCTATGAATGATTTGGAAAGTGGACGAGTATTCTGGGGTGCATGGGGAGGGTTAAATGATTTTGTCCGGAATCAAGAAGTGTCAATAGGGTTAGCGCCCGTAGATTTTGCCTTTGGTGGCGTAGGTGGTGCTGCTAATATCAATACGAGAGCCTCTAATCATCGAGTTCAGAAAAGATTCTCTTATGCTCAGACAAATCGTAGCTACCGAAATCGAATAATGGGAATTTACTCAACAGGAATGCGCCCCAATAATTGGGGATTCACCGTCTCTGCTTCTCGTCGCTGGGCGGAAGAAGGATATGTCGAAGGAACCTTTGATAATAGAAATTCTCTAGCGATTTCAGTAGATCGAAAAGTAAATAACCATCTTATCAATTTATCCGTCTTAGCCGCACATCGTAATTCAGGAGGGCGTAACTCTTCTGTTCAGGAAATGAATGACTTAGCAAATGATAATTATTATAACTCAAATTGGGGTTTTCAGAATGGTGAAAAACGGAATTCTCGAGTGGCGCGTAGTCTACAACCGATCGTGATGCTAACCCACGACTGGACGATCAATGATAAATCAAAATTATCCACAGGCATTTCTTTTCAAGATGGATATAATGGACGCACCAGATTGGATTGGTTTAATGCAGCTGATCCAAGACCTGACTATTATCGTCGATTGCCAAGTTTTATCGAAGATCCAAATGTGGCAGATAAAGTGGCTAATGAATTGAGAAACAATCAAGCAGCTCGACAAGTAAATTGGGATTCTTTTTATGAAGCCAACCAAAATAATACCCAAACCATTACGGGGGCGAGTAATGTAGAAGGAGGGACCATTACCGGTAATCGTTCAAGTTATATTGTGGAAGATCAACGCTTTGATGCTCAAAAAATTAATTTTAATACGGTTTATAATAATTATTTTTCTGATAATATATCCTTCACCGGAGGTTTACAATACAATTATTTTAAAGGAGACTATTTTAAAGAAGTGGTCGATTTATTAGGAGGTGATTTTTATGTTAATCTTGATCAATTTGCAGAAAGAGATCTTCCAAATAATCCAGATGCTATTCAAAATGATATTGATAATCCCAATCGAATACTTAGAGTAGGAGATCGCTTCGGATATGACTATTCGCCTAATATTCGCAAGGCTACGGGGTGGGGACAAACCCAAATTTCTTTATCTAGAGTTGACTTAAACTTTGGTGTGGAGCTTTCTAATACGCAATTTTGGAGAGAAGGACAGGTCCGAAATGGAAAATTTCCAGATAACTCTTTTGGAAACTCAGAAAAACAAAAATTCACCAATTATTCTGTAAAAGGTGGCGCAGTCTTAAAAATAGATGGCCGTAATTATATTAACGCAAATTCTACTTACCGAACACGAGCTCCTTATTTTAGAAATGCTTATGTTTCTCCTCGTACGCGAGACCAAGTGGTTGATGGTTTGACGGACACGAAAATATTCAGTTCCGATATTACCTATTTTCACAATTCCCCAAAATATAAAATTAGAGCAGGAGCTTTTTATACCACCTTTAAAGACGAAAATCAAGCGCTTAGCTTTTTTCATGATGATGAGCGAACTTTTGTTAACTACCTCGTGACAGGAGTAGATCGTGAACATATGGGGGTGGAGCTAGCAGCCTCTGCCAAGCTGACTACTACCTTGACGGCACATGCGGTCGCCTCTATAGGACAATATATTTTTACGAGTCGTCCAAACGTAACTATTTCACAAGATAATACAGCCGAATTATTACAAGAAAATCAAACCGTTTACGGTAAGAACTTTTATGTGGCAGGAACACCTCAACGTGCTTACAATGTTGGACTGTCTTATTGGGGACCCAAATTTTACAGCTTCTTTTTAAATCTTAGTTACCTTAGTGATGTCTATATTGAGTATAATCCTACTCGAAGAACCGTGGATGCGGTGGATGGTGTCTCACAGGATAGTGAAAAATTTTCAGCCATTATTGATCAAGAACGAGGAGATGGGAGATTTATGTTAGATCTTTCTGGAATGAAATCCTTCAAATGGGGAAAGCATCGATTAGTAATCAATCTAAGTGTTAATAATATTTTAGATTTCCAAGATTTTAAAACAGGTGGTTTTGAGCAACGACGATTTGACTTTGAAGGAAAAGATGTTGACCGTTTCCCCAACCGATACTTTTATGCTAATGGCCGGACTTATTGGGCCTCTCTAACTTATAGTTTTTAAATTACTTTTTGAATTTCTACTTTGTAACAGTCATTAATAAAGAAACTATCAATGAAAAAATTAACCAAACTATTTCCGTCTTTAAGTCTTTTTTGTCTGCTCGTGCTTTTAGTAACTAGTAGCTGTGTAAAACAAGATTTTGATACGCCTCCAGCGAATGGAGAAGACCCTGATATTCCTGCTTCGGCCATCATGTCTATTGAGGAACTAAAGGATATGCACCAATTCGGTACGATCAATCAACTTGAATCTGACAAATACATTGTTGGTTTAGTGACCGCCAACGATGAGTCTGGTAATTTCTTCCGGACGATGGTTCTCGAAGATGAAACAGCGGGTATTTTTTTACTGATTGAACAAACTGGTTTGTTTAATCAATATCCAGTCGGTCGTCGTATTTTTATAAAACTAGATGGCTTATATCTTAGTGATTTTAATGGTTTAATCCAACTGGCAGGTCAAGCGGTAGATACAGATGGCAATGGCACGCCTGATGAAGTAGATGGGATACCCGATGTCTTGATAGATCAGTTTATTCAGCGTGGACAATTTGGTTTAGAGGTAGTTCCTACTACCGTAACGCTTGGAGAATTAACCGATGATAGAATTGGATCATTGATTCGCTTAGAAAATATTCAATTCATTTCTGGTGACGCCGGAGAAACCTATGCAAATGCAGCGGGACTTCAGTCTCTTAACCGTAATTTGGAGACTTGTGATGGCGGAGGTATTATCATACGAAGCAGTGGCTTCTCTAATTTTGCCAATAGCCTTACTCCAGAAGGAAATGGTACGATTACCGCGGTGTATTCTGTTTTTGGTACGACCAAACAATTACTGATTCGAGATACTTCCGATGTTGTATTTGAAGGGATGCGGTGCGGTAGTGGAAACCCTGGAGGAGACGAAATTGCTATCGGAGATTTACGCAATCTTTACAATGGTACAACGATCAACGCGCCACCTGGACGTAAAATTATTGGAACCGTTATCTCTGATCGTGCGAATGGTAATATTGATGGTCGTAACTTAATTATCCAAAATGGTAATAGTGGAATTACGGTACGGTTCCAAGATGAACACACCTATGATCTAGACGACGTACTTGAAATTTCTACGAGTGCGAGTGAATTGTCTGACTTTAACGGATTGGTGCAACTTAACAATGTTCCCAACGGCAATGCTGAAAAAACAGGTACAGGCTCCATTACACCAAATACCATTACCATTGCAGATTACCTTAGTCAGGCGAGCGATCTAGAAGGAACCCTATTGAATTTTGAGAATGTGCTAATGACAAAAGACGGTGAGGCCGATTATGTTTTTTCTATAGAATTAAATGATGGCACCGCAACTTTACCCATGTTTACTTCTCCAGGAGCAAGTTTTGCCAATGATATCTTTCCAACGGACTCTGTTTCCATCACAGGAATCGCCGGGAATTTTAATGGACCTCAGCTCAATATGAGAAATCTAGATGACGTTGAGGTGACGGGAGGTTCAGGCGGAGGCCCTGGACCTGGAGGTGATTTAGTAACCATTGCTTCTGTTTTAGATATGTATAATGGAACCCCTTTTAATGCTGCTGAAAGCAAAATTAAAGGTACCGTTATTTCTGATTTTGCAAATGGCAATACCACTGGATTAAATGTGGTAATTCAAGAAGGCAACCGTGGAATTGTCGTACGTTTTGATAGTGATCACAGCTTTGCACTTGGTCAAGAAATAGAAGTAATTATTACTGGTTCGGAAGTTTCTGATTTTAACGGATTGGTACAAGTGAGCGGTGTTCCACTGGCAGGAGCAAGTGTGACTGGCTCAAATACCATCACGCCTATGACAGTAACGGTCTCTGAATTTTTAGCACAGAGTGATGCCTTAGAAAGTGTTTTATTGAAATTTGAAGATGTGACCTTGGTGGGAGATGGAGGAACGACTTTTGATGGGAACGTATCGGTATCGGATGCTAGCGGAACGGTTGCGATGTTTACGCGTGGTGCAGCTACTTTTAGTGGCGCCATGCTTCCAGATATGTCAACTGATTTAATTGCGGTAGGCTCCCAATTTAACGACCCTCAAATCTTTATTCGTAATTTAGATGATGTAGGTGGAGTAATCGTTAACCCTCCTGGTGGAGATATTGACGAAGACTTCCAAAACTCTCTTATGGATGGTGTGGATGTTGATATTGCTGGTTGGAGTAATGTTGCAACCCAAGGTACCCGATTATGGCGAGGACAAGAATTTGGAGGTAATTTGTATGCTCAGGCTACAGCTTTTGGAGACATGGAGGCCAATATGGAAACCTGGCTGATTCTACCAGAAATTGATTTTTCAACACCTAAGACCTTAACTTTTGAATCAGCAAAGGCTTTTCATGTTCATGAAGGATTGACCGTTTGGGTCGCTACCGATTATGATGGTACCAATGTTGCGACGGCCAATTGGACAGAAATTAATCCATATATTGCCCAGAGTAGTGATACAGAGCACGAGTTTCAGCCTTCTGGTGCGGTAGACCTAAGTGGCTTTTCTGGTACAGGACATATTGGATTCCGCTACCAAGGAAGTGGTCCTTCTGGAAATACATCAACTTTTAGGTTAGATAATATTAAAGTTGATTAACAAAAAATAATCAAACCAAATAGGAACGGATAATCGCTAATGGTGGTTATCCGTTTTTATATTTATGTTGGAGAAATTTTTAGATTACTATCAACAACT
>CAZYAC010000092.1:13482-14776 GCA_964645475.1 uncultured Saprospiraceae bacterium
AACAACTCAACAAAAATTATGTCCCGCTACGCAATTACAGATATTCATGGTTGTGCCAAAACGTTTAAAAAAATGTTGGCCCAACTAAATTTTTCTAAGAAGGATAAACTTTATTTATTGGGCGATTATATCGATCGAGGTCCCGATAGTAAAGGAGTATTAGATCATATCATGGAACTACAAACTACCGGTTATGTAGTGCATTGTCTAAAAGGAAACCATGAAGAAAAAATTCTCTTGTCTCGACATGATATCAATCAAACCCGTAACTGGTTGATGTGGGGAGGGAAAGAAACTTTGGAAAGTTTTGGAGTGGATAAAATCAATGATATCGACAATAAGTATTTGGAATGGATGGAAGCCTTACCCAATATCATTGAATTACCAGATTATGTATTGGTGCATGCTGGATTGAATTTTTTGATTCCTGATCCTTTGGTGGATCAATATGCGATGCGTTGGATTCGTGGTTGGTACCAAGATATTAATTTGACTTGGCTCGATGGACGAACCATTCTGCATGGACATACACCGCTTGATAAGGAAGGGATTTTGGAGCAACTAGAAAACCTCCTAGATGAAGATCAAGAGAAGGCACAGTATCTCGACTTAGATAATGGTTGTGTTTTTGAAAAAGAGGGAAAGCACCAACTGTGTGCTTTTAACATGGATACGAAAGAACTTTATTTTTTAGAAAATGTAGATTAGGAAAAATTTTAAACAAAAGCCCCAACCTTTACTAGATTATAGAGGAATACAACGATTTAGACGAATTGATATTCGAATATTCTTATGAATACGATGATAAAATAAATTATAGAAAAGGGTTGCCAGAACATTTTACGAATCCGATTACCTGGGGTGAAAACAACGTAATTTTCTCTCTGTTTAAAAATAATAGAGATTGGTCTATAAATAGGCTCGATGTACGCGAATTTGACTACCAATATAATTTAGATAATTATCCGATCTTAATTGATAGACCTTTGGCAGGAAAAATTAAATTTATTTACCAATAAAAAAGCAATTATAGTCAAGCCAATCGTTTGGTCGGTCATGGCGTAGTAGAAGAATGGGATCCGGTTATGCTAGAAACGGTCATTCAGATTGCTCAAAAATGGGCTAAGAATAAGTTTGATTAGTTAGCAGAAGAGTGACTATTCAACTTTTCCTAATTCTTGTAATAATCCATTAAAGTATCCTTTTGTAATATGTGCATTAGTTTGATATGCTTCCCCTTTCATTAATTTTTTATGCAATTTCGGTAGGTTGTAAAAAGGGACACCGGGAAATA
>CAZYAC010000093.1:0-2517 GCA_964645475.1 uncultured Saprospiraceae bacterium
AGTAATCGACAAAAAGAAGCATTCTAAAATATAAATGAATTTATTGCACAGTGTACATAGCAACTCGTTTTTGCAAAAAGATTATAAAGCCAGCTTTAGAACCTCTTCCATTTGCTTTACGTAGTTGATTTTTAGTCCAGTGATATAGATAGGCTTGATTTCATCAACATGTTTGCGGTTTTCTTCACAAAGGATCAGGTGCTTGATTCCCGCTCGTTTGGCGGCTAAAATTTTCTCTTTTATACCACCCACTGGAAGTACTTTCCCACGTAAGGTAATTTCTCCTGTCATAGCCAAGAAAGGTTTGACAGGTTTCTGTAGAAAAACACTGGCCAACGCCGTAAGCATCGTAATGCCCGCTGAAGGGCCATCTTTGGGAATTGCTCCTTCCGGCACGTGAATGTGAATATCTCGTTCTTCTATCATTTGGCTCGTAACTCCCAATGCTTCCGAATGGGCCTTTAGATAACTCAACGCCGTGGTGGCAGATTCTTTCATCACATCTCCTAAGTTTCCGGTCAGGGTAAGTCGGCCTTTACCTTTATTAAGACTTGCTTCAATAAATAGAATATCTCCACCTACTCTAGTCCAAGCCAATCCTACTGCTACACCAGAGACCTTATGATTGCTATAGGTATCGCGGGTATATTTGGAAGGTCCCAACATTCCTTTTAGTTCGGCCGACGTTACATTTACCATTTCGGTTTCTTCCGTCGCAATCTGTTTGGCAGCGTTGCGCATAACACCTGCAATCTGTCGGTCAAGGGAACGAACACCAGACTCTCGAGTATAACTTGCAATGACCATTTTCAATGCGTCGTTATTAATTTTAATTTGCTTTGCCTTTAAGCCATGTTCTGTACGTTGTTTTGGAATCAGATGTTTTTTGGCAATTTCTAATTTTTCTTCCAGTGAGTATCCACTCACTTCAATGATTTCCATTCGATCCAATAGGGCTGGCTGAATAGTACTCAGAGAATTCGCCGTAGCGATAAATAGCACTTTAGAAAGATCATAATCGGCTTCCAAATAATTATCATGAAAGCTTGTATTTTGTTCTGGATCCAATACTTCCAACAACGCTGAAGAAGGGTCGCCACGAAAGTCTTTTCCTACTTTGTCGATCTCATCCAAAATAAACACAGGGTTTGATGATCCAGCTTTTCGAATAGATTTGATAATTCGACCAGGCATCGCACCGATATAGGTTTTTCGATGTCCGCGAATTTCTGATTCATCACGGAGACCACCGAGCGACATGCGGATAAATTTGCGATCGAGTGCTCGAGCGATTGACTTACCTAAGGATGTTTTTCCAACACCAGGAGGACCTACTAAACAAATGATAGGCGCCTTCATATCTCCCTTTAATTTAAGTACAGCGAGATGCTCCAAAATTCTTTCCTTAATATCTTCCAGTCCTGAATGATCTTTATCTAGGATCTTCTTTACCTTTGCCAAATCAAAATTATCTTCTGTATATTCTTCCCAAGGTAGATCTAATAATAGTTCCAAATAATTTAACATCACCGAGTACTCCGCTACCTGTGGATTCATCCGGCGCACTTTTTTTATTTCGCGCGTAAACAACTCATCTACTTCTTTTGACCACTTTTTAGTTTTACTTTTTTCGATCAATCCTTTAATCTCATCTTCCTGAGGGTTTTGTCCGAGTTCTTCTTGAATCGTTTTCAGTTGTTGGTTCAAAAAATAATCTCGTTGCTGCTTTTCGATATCACCTCGCACTTTAGATTCAATCTGATCTTTGAGCTGCAGGAGTTGGAGTTCACTATCCATGTGTTCCATCACCACGTGCGCCTTTTCGTTTAGGTCGTCCATTTCTAGGATAGCCTGTTTATGTTTCAGCTTGATACCTAAATTAGAGGCGATAAAGTTGAGTAAAAACGGATGGCCACTGATATTGCGTAACATCAGGTTAGCTTCCGTAGGAATATTGGGAGACAGATCAATAATCTGTCGAGCCATATCTTTAATGGAAGAGATGATCGCCTCAAATTGCATATCATCATCCGAAACTGCTTTGAGGGATCGAATGGCAATTCTGGCTTTCATGTAAGGAACTTCCCGAACCATTTCCACGAGGCTAAATCGGCGACGTCCTTGAATAATTGCGGTCGCTGTGCCATCCGGCATACGCAATAATTTAATAATTCTAGCAATGGTACCTATTTTGTGGAGGTCATTGACCGAAGGATCTTCCACTTTGGCATCCACTTGAGATAGGACTGCAATGATGCGGTCGTTTTCGTATGCCTCGTTAATTGCTTTAATGGACTTATCTCGTCCAACTGTGATAGGTATAATAATTCCAGGGAATAAAATCGTATTTTTTATAGCAAGTACAGGAAGTACTTCGTCGTATTCATCCGTATTCTGCATTTCGTCTTCTTCTTCCATAGAAAACAAAGGCATAAATTCCGTATCTCCATCCAGCCCATGTGGGGGCAAAAAATCTTCAAACATACTCATTAATTCGATAGTTTTTGTGGCTGATCT
>CAZYAC010000093.1:2617-12255 GCA_964645475.1 uncultured Saprospiraceae bacterium
GGGGCAAAAAATCTTCAAACATACTCATTAATTCGATAGTTTTTGTGGCTGATCTGACCGAAGAAATGAGTTAATAATAAATTCACGTTTTTGGCTTGATCTTTTTGCCGCTGGTTTCGTTAAAAAGCCTCGAGATAGCTCGGCTATCTCTCCGTTTTTTGCCTCTCCAGCAACAAAAATCTCTAATCCAAAATTCTTAATTCATTAATACCTCATTCCAAAAAGGAAAGATACCCATAAGCCAGTCTAATGTCAAGGTGGCAGGAACAACAAACTAATGGGTTCGCCAGACATTGGCATTAAGATGGTCAATATTTATGCCACCAGCAGTTTGTGCGAATTTTAGAGAATTAATGCATGTTTTGTCACCTTCACCTGCTAAAAAGGCAGTAGTCCGCTTTTATTCCACTTCTGCTTCTGAGAGGTTTTCAACCTCTTCTTCAGCAGCTTTTTTTCGAACCTTCTCTTCTTCCTCATCACTCAGCTCTTCGGTTTCCACCCGAAGGTTCTCGATGATAAACTCTTGTCGACTCGGCGTATTTTTACCCATATAGTAGGAAAGAACATGCTCGATGCTCGTTTCTTCGCTAAGTACCACTGGATCTAATTTAATATCCTCGCCGATAAAATCACCAAATTCATCTGGAGAAATTTCTCCCAATCCTTTAAAACGGGTAATCTCTGCTTTACCTCTCAATTTTTTTATGGCTTCTTGTTTTTCTGATTCGGAGTAGCAATAGAAGGTATTCTTTTTATCACGTACCCGGAATAAAGGGGTATCCAAAATATAAAGATGTCCACTTCGTACTAAGTCTGGAAAAAATTGTAAGAAAAAGGTAAGTAATAATAACCGAATGTGCATACCATCAACATCGGCATCAGTTGCGACCACTACTCTATTAAAACGTAGATCATCTAAAGAATCTTCGATGTTCAACGCGTGTTGCAGTAAATTAAATTCTTCATTTTCGTAAACTACTTTTTTGGTCAAGCCAAAACAGTTAAGCGGTTTACCTCGTAGGCTAAAAACAGCCTGGGTTTGTACATCTCGTGCTTTGGTAATAGACCCACTAGCCGAATCTCCTTCCGTAATAAAGATGGTGGTTTTTAGCGACATTTCTGCGTCCACCTTCTTTCCGGTATCGTTATAATGTAACCGACAATCACGTAATTTTTTATTGTGAAGATTTGCTTTTTTAGCCCGTTGGTTGGCTATTTTTTTAATACCAGCTATTTCTTTTCTTTCTCGTTCGGATTGAATGATCCGACGCTCCATGGCTTCGGCAACTTCTTTATTTTTCAATAAATAATTATCCAAATCCTTTGTCAAAAAATCGTTGATGAATTTACGAACGGTTGCTCCTCCGGGAGCTATGTGAGTGGAACCAAGTTTGGTTTTTGTTTGGGATTCAAAAACAGGTTCTTCTACTCGGACACTAATCGCCGCTACAATAGAAGCACGGATATCTTTAGCATCGTAAGATTTTTTCTTTTCTCTTTTAAAATAATTTTGAAGGGTGCTAGCAAAAGATTCTTTAAAAGCACTTAAGTGCGTTCCACCCTGTGTTGTATTCTGTCCGTTAACAAAGGAATAATACTGTTCGCCATACTGCTGTCCATGAGAAATGGCCATTTCAATATCATTCCCTTTTAGGTGAATAATTTCGTAGCGTAGTTGTTCACTGCCTTTGGTTTTACGATGCAATAAATCAAATAATCCTCGACGGGAAAAGATGGATTTATTATTAAAATTAATTCTTAGCCCTGCATTTAGGTAGGCATAATTCCAGAGTTGATTTTCGACGTATTCGGAACGGAATTTATATTTTTTAAAAACGGAGTTATCTGGTTGAAATTGAATCATTGTTCCATTTTCTCCAGCACCTTTCTTTATTTTAGCATCGTTGGTAACATTCCCTTTTTCAAATTCTGCTACCTTCGTTTTTCCTTCCCGGAAAGCTTGCACTTTAAAATAGTCCGAAAGCGCATTGACTGCTTTGGTACCTACTCCGTTTAATCCAACCGATTTTTTAAAGGCTTTAGAATCGTATTTACCTCCCGTGTTGATTTTGGAAACACAGTCCACCACTTTACCGAGTGGAATTCCTCGGCCGTAATCTCGAATGGTTACGATACCCTCTTCAATTTTTACGTCGATTTCTGAGCCGTAGCCCATGACGTATTCATCAATGGAGTTATCAATGACTTCCTTTAATAAGATATAGATACCATCGTCTGGAGAAGAGCCATCTCCTAATTTACCGATGTACATACCGGGTCGAATCCGGATATGTTCGCGCCAGTCAAGCGACCGGATATTGTCTTCATTATACGTAACCTTTTCCATCTTTTTGCGCGTATTTTTATTAGTGTTTCTATTAGTAGACTTGTTTTGTGCGCGAGTACGGGAGGCCATAAAATTAGTTTTGAGATATTGTTAAACGACTATGTGTTATAATCTCCCGTCCGGCCAAAACTGCTTTACAAAAGTAAAAATATCCAACGACTTAAAAAAGTTTAGTTACGGGGGAAGATGGGTTATTTAGATTTTAGATAATTCAGATTGAAAAGTAGAGACAAGGCATGCCTTGTCTCTACTTGAATTGTCTTTAAATGGATTCTAATTAGGTGGCCTCTACCAAAGGCTTAAGAGTCCTGTTCGATTCATATCTTTGATATCGTTCGCTAGTCCGAGGTTTACCTCTGGTGAAGAAAGCGGTAAGCTCGTCTTACGATCGTCCCAAATTTCCACTTTCATTTCGCGGGCGAAGGCTTTGGCCAGATCGCCCATATCTTTGGCGTATTCTTTTGGCTTACCTAGTGCGACAAATAAATCGATGACTGCCATTCGGATAATTTCATATTTATCCAGTTTGAATAGCATTTTGAGTACTGTTTGATTTTTATAGTTGTTACCGACCTCTTCCATTTTCTCTTTAAGCTCTTGTACAGAGTAACCGAGTAATCCTGCACGGTATTGCCACCATTTATAGGCGTTACTGTTGGCACCGAAAGAACGTTGATGTTCTTTTTCGACAGATTTTTGACAGGAAATCAAGCCCATAACCTTGGTAAGTTCGATAACGGCCAATACTTGATCTTTGGTAAGACGTTCGGTGGAACCTTCTTTGTTCTTGCCCTTTTGTTCATGACTAAGAATCAACTTAGCGCACATCTGCTTGACGGGACTATCAGAGCTTAAAGTAATCAGGCGAGCCATTTCCAGTGAGATGTAGTAATCTTTCAGTTTACTATGTTGCATGGTCTTGACGGCAAAATCCTTTAATTCCTGTGGCTGCCGGATATCATCTTGAAAGGCGTACACATCCTTTAGCCAATGCTCTACATTTTTATTGTATTTGTGAGCCGGAAGTTTGAGGGAAGCGTGCAAATTAGTGGCAGTGACTACCTGTGTTCCTTTTTTGCTTACTAATAATTGAAGTTCCATATTTTAATCTTTTTGTTTGTTTTATGCTTAATAAAGCTAAAAAACAGTTTGATTATACTGCAATTTAAAAACAATTTGTGAATAAAACAATTTTTGTTTTAAAATTATCGCAATTAATCTAAATTTAAACACAAAAACATATAAACTTATTATTCTAAAATGGTGATTTTATAATCAAAATAGGAATATTTGAGGTTCTACGGAGGAAAGGGGGAAGTTTAGGTATCGTTTATTATACCTTATAAGATGGAGGGAATTTTAAATTTTCTTAAAACAATCTTCTTCATTTGTGGGAGTCAGCGTTGGGGGGAGATTTGGGGGTCAGGAGGGAATAGGAAAACGTTTATATAAGTCAAGTTATAGGTAAATCAATAGAAAGTCAATAGTTTATCTATTCTTACTCTCCCTTTATCTCATTCCAAGTTTTATAGAGATTTTCTTGATCAGGGCGATCTTTCGGTATTTCACGCAATGGCTCACAAGCTTCTAAATGCTCAAAACAATCATTAGGTAGCGTTTGGTAAAGTTGGGTGCCTTTAGTTTTCCAAGCAATCATCTCATCAGTTAGTTCTCGAATCACTTTTCCAGGATTACCAACTACGAGGCTACGCTCAGGGATGACCGTATTGGCTTTGACAAAAGCGAGGGCTCCAATAATAGAATTTGCGCCTAGGACTACGTTATCCATAATAACAGCATTCATTCCGACCATGACATTGGCACCGATGTGCGCACCATGAATGATGGCCCCATGTCCAATATGCGCACCCTCTTCGAGTTTGACCGTAATACCTGGAAACATATGGATCGTACAATTTTCTTGAACGTTACAGCCATCGGCGATCACAATACCGCCCCAGTCTCCTCGAATGGCAGCTCCGGGTCCAATATAGACGTCTTTGCCAATAATCACATTGCCAGTAACAGCAGCCTGAGGATGGACGAAGGAGGAAGGATCAACAACGGGACGGAAGCCTTTGAAAGTGTAGAACATGGTTATGTAGATTTGCGGATTTTTTGATTTGTGGATATGAGGATTAAAAAAACGGATAACGATCCTTAGAATCATCATCCGTTCTTTTTTTGTTTTATCTAAAAATTAATCTCCACTAAATGCAGATAATAAGTATAGAATTTCAGAGTAAAGCCATACTAAGGTAAATAGTAAGCCCATTCCATAGTACCATTCCATATAATCAGGTGTACGCATTTTTTCCCCTTTTTCGAAGTCGTCAAAATCAACGGCTAGTTTAAGGGAGGCAACACCTACGATGACGAGGCTGATACCAATACCGATCATAGACTGATCATGCAAAAACGGTACATCAATACCGAACATATATAGGCCTAATTCTACCATGTATACTAACATAATTCCGCCAACAGCCATCATGACCATGCTACGGAATTTCTCGGTTACTTTAATAATACCCGTTTTGTATAAAAACAACATGGTAAATAAGATACCGAAAGTCAAAGTCGCAGCCTGAAAGATAATACCATCAAACATATAACTGTAAATGGCTGAAATAGACCCTACAAATAATCCTTCGCAAATGGCAAAGATAGGAGCAAAAACCGGAGATTTAGAAGGGTTTTTAGCAGTAATAAAGCTAATAACCGCTCCACCGATGATTCCACCAATCATCATAAACTTACTAGGAAACATCCAACCGATCACTGAGGCGGCTAACATAATTCCAAAAAGCATAAATGTTTTATTAACCGCTCCGTTGACGGTCATTAGGTCGCCGGAGTAGACCAATTCTGAGTCAAGTGGCTGCGCTGTCTGATTTTTCAGCGTTTCCTCCTTAATCAGCGGATTATTGGATTCAAAGAAATTTCGCATAAAATTTAATTTTAGTTTTTTATTAAAATTGAAGTACGTGGACAAATTAAACTATAATTAATGACTGAATTTTTTTTCGCTATTCTACTTTATAAAAATCCTCATTATGTTACGGCATAACTCCGGTTTTTACGCATTGACTAGCAAAAAAATCTCCTTAGTCATTAAATTACATACAATTTTGTCCAAGTACTTGAAGAAGATGAAATTAACCACTTCCTCGTAATTATACAATTATTTAGACGATATGTTCGAAAAAAGTCTCTTTCTTACGGTTCATTCGTCTTAATAACGGACTACAACGGTAACGATCCTCATGATATTCATCGTATAGAGCATCGATTTGTTTAACACAATTATCAATCCCGATTTCATCGGCCCAAGCTAATAACCCTTTCGGATAATTAACTCCTTTAGTCATCGCTAGGTCGATATCCGCTCGGTTAGCGATTCGTAAATGCAAGGCATCCGCCGCTTCATTGATTAACATAACTAAAATACGTGAAAATATTTGTTTTCCCAAAACAGCATCTCGTTTAGGTTCAGGACGTACACTGTTTTCTCCGTATTCATAATAACCTTTACCCGTTTTACGACCTAGATAGCCTGCCTCAGACAACCGTTGTTGAACAAAAGATGGACGATAGCGAGGATCGTAATAAAAGGCTTTAAATACGGTAGCTGTAACCGTATAATTAATATCATTCCCAATATAATCCATTAAAGTAAAAGGTCCCATGCGAAAGCCTCCAATTTCAGTCATCGCCCAATCGATGGTCGCTGGTTCAGCGATACCTTCTTCATAGATACGCAGCGCTTCACCGTAAAATGGACGCGCAACTCGATTGACAATAAAACCTGGTGTGTCTTTAGCCAATACGGTCAGTTTACCCATTTCGTCAATCCAAGTTCGAGCGGTAGTTAGCACCGTATCATCCGTCTGTATAGCGGGAATAATTTCCACCAACTTCATCAATGGAGCAGGATTAAAAAAGTGAATACCTACCACTCTTTCGGGATGAGTACAGGCCGCAGCGATACTTGCAATAGATAACGAAGAAGTATTAGAAGCTAGAATGCATTTTTTATTAACAATATTTTCTAATTTTTTAAAAACAGATTGCTTTATTTCTAAATTTTCGATAATGGCTTCAATAATTAGATCGCTGTCTTTGGCTGCTGTTAAATCTTCTGCAAGGTAGAGTCGACCAAAAATAGCTTTCGCGTCTGCATCACTGATTCTTCCTTTTTCAGCAGATCGATTAAGCATTTTCAAAATGAAAGCCTGTGCTTTTTTGAGGGCTTCTGGATTGGTATCATAGAGAACAACTTTGTGTCCGGCAGTAGCTGCTACCTGCGCAATACCTGTCCCCATCGAACCTGCTCCAAGCACGGTGATAGTAATATTTTTTTCCACAATAAGAATTTATTTTCCAGTGAATGTAGGTTTTCTTTTTTCCACAAAGGATGTGATACCTTCTTTATAATCGGCGGTATTTCCGGCGGTAGTTTGCAGTTGTTCTTCAATACCAAGTTGGGTATCGAGATCGTTATGAACCGAATAATTTAAGGCCCGTTTAGTCAACCCAAGTCCAGCGGTCGGCATCCCGGCGAGTTTTTTGACGATGGCCTTGGCTTCGTTTTCAAATGTTTCATCGGGAAAATAGCGATAGATCATTCCCATGCGTTCAGCTTCAGCAGCAGATACTTTGTCCGCCAGCATCATCAGCGCTGAGGCTTTTTGAAAACCAATCAATCGAGGCAAAAAATAAGTGCCACCAGTATCAGGGATCAGGCCGATCTTGCTGAACGCTTGTAAAAAATACGCGGATTCAGTGGCGACAACGACATCACAACACAGCGCCATATTGGCACCTGCTCCTGCAGCAATTCCATTAACGGCAGCTACGATAGGTTTTTCAATTTCGCGAATTAGCTGTACAATGGGATTAAAGTGATTCCCAACAATCTTTGTGATATCTGGTCCTTCCGGGTCTACAATTTCGGCAATGTCTTGTCCCGTACAGAATGCTTTACCGATACCTGTGAGGTAAATGGCGCGAACAGTTTCGTTATCTCGTGCAACGGTAAGTGCCTCTTGGAGGGTTAGCGCCAGATCTCTATTGACCGCATTGTATTTATCAGGTCGACTGAGGGTAATCCAGGCGATATTGTCTTCGATGGTGAATAATATAGTATCCATATCAATGGTTAGAATTTGGTTGATGAAAGAATAAGGGACGAAAATACGAAAATGAATCTGTGGATGTGTGGATGGGTGGATTTTTTGATGTGCGGATTTGGGAACGGGTGGCTATTCTTTGATTTGAGACTGGGGTTTTGACTTGGGCGTTAGCTAAAAATTTATTATTTTGGTTTCACAATCAAAATAGGTATAAATATTGCAAAAAAGCATCATAAGTAGGGACATTAGTAGTTAATTCGTTCTAATATTACTATTCGATTGATTTATTTTTTTGCGAAAGCTAAATACCTATTTAAAAAAAATCAATACTTAATCAGGTATTTAATTAAACCTTCAGTCTTGGTTACCGTCTAAAAGAAATAGCCCAATCTGCTTTTTTTGTGACCTCAAAATCAATGAATTATGTTGCAACCTTACACTGGCCCCTGGAATTTTGAACAGGCTGCTCATTTATTACGTCGTACGACTTTCGGACCTAACAAAGACCGTATTCAACAAGCACTCGACGAAGGAATGGAAGGAACTTTTCAAACACTCTTTTCTGCTCCTCCTCCACGTGATTTACCTGTTTATTACGATTTTGATTTAGACCCTCAAGCCGGCATTGGTGAAACCTGGGTTGGAAAACCCATTGATGACTCCATCCCAGATATTTACTTTGCTCGTTATAAAACCGTCTTTAACGGTTGGTTAAGAGGCATGCGTCAGGATAATCAGACGATCACCGAACGGCTTACGCTCTTCTGGCATAATCATTTTGTGGTTTCAGAGTCAGGTACTCCGAATATGAATTGGAAATATTTCTCGCTGCTCCGTGAATTTGCGCTGGGTAATTTCCGAGAAATGACCAAAAGAGTAACCATCGACCAATCGATGCTGATCTATCTTAATGGAACGCTTAATTTCAAGGATGAGCCAAACGAAAATTATGCAAGAGAGTTGCTTGAGTTGTTTACTATCGGTAAAGGACCCCTAGCTGGACCAGGAGATTATACAAACTATACCGAGCAAGATGTAGCTGCTATTGCACGTGCGTTGACTGGATGGTTTGCTTGGATTCAAGTTCCTCAACCTGCACAGTTTTGGGTTTGGAATCACGACACAGGTAGCAAACAATTATCCCATCGCTTTGATAATCAGGTAATCCCAAATGCCGGAGCGGATGAATATAAAAATGTGATTGATATAATCTTTGAAAAAGAAGAAGTATCCCGTCATATCTGCCGCCGACTTTATACTTGGTTTGTGTATTACGATCTCAATCCGACCATCGAAGCTGAAATCATCGAGCCGATGGCTCAAATATTAAGAGACAACGATTACAATATCCAACCTGCCTTGGAAGCTTTATTGCGAAGCCAACATTTCTTTGACACCGCCATGCAGGGTTGTATGATTAAAAATATTTTTGAATACTTCTTTTCCGTTTTCAATACATGGAATGTTTCCGTTCCTGAAGATTTCGCAGAAGAACAAATGATGTGGTTGGTTTTCCATTTTGACATGCAAGAATTAGGAATGTCTGTTATGAGTATTCCTAGTGTAGCAGGTTGGCGTGCCTACCATCAGGCACCCGTATTCTATCGAGACTGGATCACCTCAGCGAGTGTTGCTTTACGAACAGAGTTGATTACTAAAATAAACGGAATCATCAATTATGTAAGTCCAGGAACAGTTGGAATTGACCTTCTTCAGATTGTGGAGTCTATGGATAATCCTGCAGACGTAAATAGTTTAATTGAAGAACTGAGCAGATTATATTATCCCCGTCCAATGATTCCTGCTCAACATGATTATTTTAAAGAAGCTTTAATTCCAGGATTACCTGATTTTGAATGGACAGTTGAATACGAAGAATATCTGGCCAATCCAAATAATCAAATGGTTCGACAAACAATCGAACTTAGACTATTGGGACTATTTTTTGCCATGATTACTGTTCCCGAATTCCAAATGATGTAGAAGTTGTTTTAAAAAACAGATGATTTAATGCTGTCCTCTATTTTAACAACTTCGTAGCTTTCAAAAAATTAAAAAAATGAAAAGAAGATCTTTCCTTAAAAAAAGTAGTCTAGTAACCTTACCCGCCTTTTTAGGTGGATACGAGCTAGCCGCATTGTCTTCCAGCAACCTTT
>CAZYAC010000093.1:12355-14768 GCA_964645475.1 uncultured Saprospiraceae bacterium
TTACCCGCCTTTTTAGGTGGATACGAGCTAGCCGCATTGTCTTCCAGCAACCTTTTTAATCTGGTCAATGGAGATGATGATAAAGTATTGATATTAATTGACATGAATGGTGGTAATGACGGACTTGCATCCTTCGTGCCTTTGGATTATTTTGACAATCTGGCCAATGCTCGCCCCAACCTCTACCTTCCGCAAAATCAGTTACTGACTATGACCGATACCATTGGTCTACACCCAGAGATGGAAGGCATTAATAATTTATTTGACAACGGTAATCTTACCTTGGTTCAAGGTGTCGCTTATCCTGACCAAAACAGATCACATTTCCGTTCGGCGGATATTTGGAATACTGGTGTCAAAGCAGACGAGTTTAAATCTACTGGTTGGATGGGTCGTTATTTTGACGACGAATTTCCGGGATATCCTGGCGGTTATCCTAATGATGATTGTCCAGATCCTTTTGCACTCACTTTAGGAAAATCCGTTTCCGGAACTTGCCAAGGTACCAATTCTAACTTTAGTCTAGCCATTCTCGATGTAGAATATTTGGGCGGATTAACCACGGGAGTAGAGGCACCATTACCGAACGATTGTTATGGCGCAGAGTTGGGCTACGTAGTCGATACTTTTAAGAAAAGTAATGCCTATGCTCAGCGGATTGTGAGCGCAGTTGACAGTGGAAATTCTATTGTAGAATATCCGAATACAAGTATCGCCCAACGACTAAAGACCATTGCTCAAATGATTTCTGGTGGATTACAAACAAAAGTTTATGTGATTCGTCAAGGTGGTTATGATACGCACGCAGATCAAATCGTGGAAGGTAATCCGACGGTAGGTTTCCATGCTAATTTATTGAGAGAATTGTCTGATGCCATCTATGCTTTTCAAGAAGACTTAAAGGCATTGAATATAGATCAGCGCGTATTAGGAATGACCTTTTCTGAATTTGGTAGAAAAATTATTTCGAATGCCGGCTTAGGAACAGATCACGGTACAGCGGCACCCATGATGATTTTTGGTAGTTGTATCAATGCCGGTGTGATTGGTAGTAATCCTGAGATTGGAACCAATGTAAACATCGACGAAGGTGTTGCAATGCAATATGATTTTAAATCTGTTTACGGATCAGTGATGATGGATTGGTTTGGGGTATCAGAGACCGACGTCAGAAATTATCTATTCGAAGATTTCCAGCATATTCCGATTATTAATGCTTGCACTACGACCAGCACCAATAATTTTGATCCAGCACCCAATATTACGGTCAATAGTTTTCCCAATCCATTTAATAATCAGTTTACCGTAGAGTTAACTACAGATCGTTCCGAAACAGTACGGATTGACGTGGCGGACGTAATGGGTAAGATGGTAAAGGCAGTGACGAATCGTTCGTTGAGCCGTGGGCAGCATCAGATTCCGGTAACAAGTAATGAATTAAATCCAGGTATTTACTTTGTCCGTGTGCAGGTGGGTACGGCGGTGAAGACGATACGGATGATGAAGAAATAGAAATAATGAAGAATTAATAATGCCCTTCGACGTAACAAGTTGAAGGGCATTATTTTTTACGCTATTCTTTTATTAAAATTATTTTTAATCCTGCTTTTTTCATCACCGGATGATTTGAAGAGATAGGGACATCGCCCATAATTTGTTGGTATTCTTCGATTGGCAGATCTTTTGTTACTTCAAATTGGACAATATGGTTTGTGAGTTTTCCTCCTTTCCAATCGGTCACTTTTCCAGCAATATCTCTGTCTACTTCAAAGCCTACGAGCATAAAAGAGTTTCCGTTTAGGGCCTCGACTTCTGCTAGAGAATTACCTATTTTAATATCGCTATTCTGAATTTCATCAACCAATTTTATTTCTTGAAGTTGATTATCTGTTCCAAAAATGATCTGCATTTTTTTTCCAACTAAGGCAGGATTGGCGCCCGGAGGTCCTTCTTCCACGTTGGGTTCTAATAAATTAACTGGTAACTTTATCTTTGGATTTTCTTCCATATTGCTTACGCGAAATTTCACCATTTCTCCCATATTGTTTTTAAAAAAATAATCCGTAGAACCAGCATAGACGGTGGCAGACTCATAGATCATCTCTTCAATTTTAACTGTTGTTTTTTCCGGCTTAAGATCATCCGCTTGAGTAGTATGGGTTGCAGAAGTTGCAGGGGTGCTACTAGTCGTTGCAGGTTTATTTTGGCAACCTAGGATGACGAATAGAGAAAGAATACAGAAATAAAAAAGTGGTTGGAGGTTTTTCATAATACAAAAATAATGAAAAGATTGATGATGCTATCCCCCAAAAAGGTGATCTATAAATTTCTTACAAATAGAAGTTGTTAAAAAATGAAGCACAATGGTTACGGACAAGTCATTGACAACGTGGATCTTCTGCTATTTTTATCT
>CAZYAC010000094.1:0-1696 GCA_964645475.1 uncultured Saprospiraceae bacterium
GATTCGCAAAGTTCCGGCCATAAAAAAAGGATTTTTCACGTATTCGCAAAAAATCCTTCATTATCCACTCTATCTAAATATTTTGGGGTTATTTTATTTTTAAACGGCTTTCATTAGTTCACTTATCGGTTGGTTATATCTACTTCCAATTTTTGCTTTCAATTCTCGACGAGCAAAAAATATTCTACTTTTTACCGTTCCTAAGGGGAGTTCCATCTTGTCGGCAATCTCTTGATACTTGAATCCCTGATAATGCATCATAAAGGGAATTTTAAGTCCATCTTCTAAAGCGGTAATCATTGCTGTGATTTCTTTCATCAAAATTGAGGATTCCGCTGCATTTTGGGTCGCATTACCACTGGAATTGATAAAATATTGGTTATCAGTTTTATCAATAATGGTGTTTTGCTTCATTTTTTTGCGGTAGTTATTGATAAAGATGTTTTTCATGATCGTCATCAACCACGCTTTAAAGTTAGTACCAGGATTAAACTTTTCTTTATTCTTTATAGCACGATAAGCTGTTTCTTGATAAAGATCTCGTGCATCTTCTACGTTCTGTGTTAAATTATATGCAAATGATTTAAGAACGTTGGTTACCTTGTTTAAATTTGAATAGAAATCTAGGGTTGACATAGTACTTTATTTTAAAACATTAAACAAAATGAAGCAGTAATTCTATTTTGTTTAACAAATATACATTTTTGTTTAACATTTTCCAAGAAAAAGTTAAACAAAATTTAAATTTCTTGAATTCGTTTACTCTTTAATTTTTTGATGAAGTGCCTTTAAGTATCTGATTATAAGTATTTTAAGTTAAAGAATACGCAAATTTTTTAATTTAATTATTTTCTCTAAAAGTGAATATTATTTTCAATATTTATTGAAAATTGGAATGTTTTGATTCAAAACTTTATCCTAGGGTTGGTTTGTTTAAGGTTTAATAGTAATTGCTTATGAAAAAAATCTTCTTTTTCCTTATTCGATTGGCCCTTCTATTGGTCCTACCTTTTATATGTTTGATTCGTGGAGCCGTATTTGGGCACGAGTATTACCAACTTTCGCCATGGCCAGCTTTATTATTAGGTATAGGAATTACCGTATTTCTGCTGATTCTTTATTTTAGTTTTATTTATGGTAGAATCACTGGTAAGATTGGTAGTGCTCGTAGTTTTAAGATACGTGTTCTTTTTGCCTTTTTTTTGGTAATTGGGTACAGTACCTATGCGGTGGTTTATTTATCGGATAGTAATGTAAAGTCACCAGAGATCAAGACTACCTATTCGAGCTTGCATCCGATATTACGACTTAGTATAAGTACGGTTGTATTTATTGATAAAAGTTTGTTGATTACCGATGGGAAACGTCAACCAGAGGATTATAAAAAGATGGGATTAAAAACAAAGCGTCAGTCATTGCATTACGTTCAGTCTAATGGCTATGTCCACGCTGTGGATATTCGCACTAAAAGACATGGAGAATTTAGAAATGGATTACTAAAGTTATATTTTAATTTGATGGGACTGAATACCTTGCGTCATGTTGGGACGGCGGATCATCTCCACATCTCGTTGAGTAGCAAAGATAAACCAGGAGGAATTTAAGCAGGTATTAATTAAATTAATTTGACCACCTGTTTAAGTTGGTTTCGTTTTATTATTAGGTAAATATGTCAAATCAACAAATCAACAAATCA
>CAZYAC010000094.1:1796-3088 GCA_964645475.1 uncultured Saprospiraceae bacterium
CAAATCAACAAATCAGCAAATTTTAAAGCTTTTCCAGCATTTCCATCACCGCTGCTTTTTTACGTAATGAGACTGCAACATGTTGTTCATTAGACATTAATAGATATCCACCTTCTGTTTTGACATATGCGGTGATGTGTTTTTGGTTGACCAAGTGCGATTGATGGACCCGAAAAAATCCGCTGTCACTAAGCAGTTGATCATACTCTTTTAGGGTCCGAGTAACCATGAGATTGGTTCCATCGGCAAAATGAAAAATCGTATAATTTCCGCTCGATTCACAACGAATAATATCGTTCACGTTGACAATCTGAATTTTATCCTGCGTATGTAATGAAAGTTTTTTAGGAGCCTCTTGATTTTTCATGTTGTCCAACAGAATATCTAGATCTTGTTCAGCAGCAGAAGTTGTTTTTAATTTATTGACGGCTTCTATCAGATCATCCGGATCTACAGGCTTGAGTAAATAATCTACCGCCGAAAAGCGAAAAGCACGAATTGCAAAAGCATCAGAGGCCGTCGTGAAAATTATTTTAAAAGATATTTTGGGTAAAATTTCTAGTAAATCAAATCCTGTCCCATCTGGCATCTGAATATCCAAAAACAATACATCGGGCGTAATTTCTTTGAGTAAACGCGCACCACTGACTACGCCTTCTGCTTCACCAACTACCTCAATTTCCGGACAATATGCTTCCAGATCTTCTTTGAGTGTTGCTCTAGATTGAGCAATATCATCGATTATTATAGCTTTGAATTTCTGCATTTCGTAATTTTGTACTAAACTAAACAAATCCAATGAAAGTTTTAATGGTCTGTCTCGGAAATATTTGTCGTTCTCCATTGGCAGAAGGTATCCTAAAAGAAAAAGTAAAAGCAAAAAATCTAGACTGGACGGTGGACTCAGCTGGGACAGGCAGCTGGCATGTGGGGGATGCGCCAGACCCACGTTCTATTTCAGTAGCTGCTACGCACGGATTGGATATCACTACCCAACGTGGTCGGCAAATCAAACCCACTGATTTAGAAAACTACGATCTGATTTTTGCGATGGATAGTATGAATTATCAGCATATATTATTGCTTGCCACAACCGATCTGTTGCGAGAAAAAGTGCAGCTTGTTATGAATATGGAAAAGCCGGGCTATAACCAAAATGTCCCCGATCCTTATTACGGAGACGATGGTTTCGAAGGTGTTTATCAAATGCTGGATCGAGCATGTACGGCCATCATTGAAAAGTATTCAGACTAAAACGCTGTTTCTATAATTACAAAAAAGAACTCCCAAAG
>CAZYAC010000094.1:3188-14765 GCA_964645475.1 uncultured Saprospiraceae bacterium
ATATTAGAAATTCTCAATTTGTTCCAGTCGGGTAGGTAAAGATTAGTGGAAGCACGGACATCTTTTTTAATTTGTAGTAGTAGTTCATGATAGAGTAGGGCACTGTTTTCTTTTACGACTTGTCGTAAATCTGTTTGATAATTCTGTAGTTGGATTTCATTAAATTGATCGAAGAAAACCAATTCTTTTCGGTATTTGTCAAAAGTATTAAACTCCAGTTTGACTAGGACTTTTCCGTTCTTGGCGATGGGATGAAAACGCAGATTGACACTTTCGTATACGTATACATCCATGTCTCGCCACGCGCCAACTTTCCGATAAGTTTGAAAAGCATCGGTACGGATCACCGGTGCACGGTGAGCTAATTGATTAGTGTTCATAATTAAATTAATATTGTTGATACAGACTATTAAATACTTTTTTTACATCATTTTTCTCTTTCTGTAGCAGTTCATCTTACTAGTTTATTTCTATTATAAAAAATCTGTATATCCGCAGATTCATCAATCCGCACATCACAAAAATTAGCCAAGTCCAGTCAGCTTTCTTTTAACCTTGAGTAGTTTTCGGACCTCTGCAATCTCCAAAATGAAAGGATCAAATTCTGCATTATTATCCGAAATTAACTTTAAGTGTGTCCAGTTTTTTAATCGATCAAAATAGCGCATAACTCTTTTTACATAAACCGAATTATTTGTGACGACGGCATATATCTCGTTGTCGATCATCTCATTTTGTTCTTCAAGCGGTGCACAAATCACCATATCACCGGTCATAATGGTAGGTGCCATGCTATTGCCTTTGATGTTAAAAGCAACAAGATCTCCGGTTACACCTGGAATATGAAAACGCTGATGTTCTTCTAATAAATCTACCCCGACGGTATTACTGGCAAACGCTTCTACATTAGTAAAAAGAATGTTTGGAGAAAAATTAATTCCTAAAGCCATAGCTAATTTATCTTCAGAGTCTGGTAATTTAGAGGGCGGTGGATCAAACGGGTTGCCGATTCCCTGAAACAGATAAAGCTCACTTACTTGATATTTTGCACATAGTAATTTTGCTTGTGGATATGTGATAAAACGACGATCGTCCAAATATTTATCAATAATATGACCTTTGGTACCCAGATTGTCTGCAAAAACGGTCTTACTTTTTTGTCGATTATTTTTGATAATCTCTCCGCGCTTGGTTAGTAATTGGAAAACCGTCTTAAACCGTCGATTCAGCTCTTTCCGTTCTTCTGCTTGTACCATAATATCATCCTGCTTTTAATAATAATAATGAGCCTCATTTCTTTAATGCAATATAAAACAATTTATGTTATTATGGAAAAATAAAACACAATTATTTCAAAAAAAAATAGCTGACCAGAAATTCTGATCAGCTATTAAGCGAAGTAATTCCCTGCAATTTAAGAAGGGTTTACAACATTATAAGTTAAGCTTAGATTTCACTAATTTTTCTAATTACTTTATACAGGCGAGTGTATTCGCTTACATCGTGCGTAAAAGGTTCGTGTTCAAGATGATTAGCAGAAATCATTTTTAATTGAACGGTACGGCCCTTATTATTTTTAATTCGTTGTACGTGCTTGATCCATAAATGCCCGTTGCTTTTAACAGCGTAAATCTCATTATCTTTGATATCACCTACGCCATCAATCTCGCGACAGATTACGATATCATGATCATTGATGACAGGTTCCATACTATTTCCTTCAACTGGAAAAGCGACTAGGCCAGCACCACTAACACCTGGCAAAGCAAAAAGCTCATTGTCTTCTGCTTGCGAACCAAAAGTATCCGTTGCACTATCTCCTGATCCTGCAAAAGCTTGGACTGTAGTAAATACGATATTAGGTCGAATAGCATTTACATTGCTGTCTGCAAATTGTACTTTAGGCAATTCACGGCCAAAAGGCGTACCCGTACCATCAATCAGATAAGACTCATTAATTCCATATTCTCGACAGACAATTCGCGCTTGGTGATAATCAATTACCCGTTTGTCAGTCTCTGTTAGAAAAGCACGAATGATATGTCCATAGGCACGGTTTCCAAGTACTTTTTTTGCAAAATCTCCCATTCCTTTTCCACCACGATCATTAAGAATAATATCTCCACGATCCTGTAGGAGTTTAAAGACTTTCATAAACCGTTCGTTTAGTTGAACTCTGTCTTCTCTGATCATAACTAAAAGTATTTATAAGTTGCGTTTCATAGTGAATTGTTTAGAAGGCGAGGAGCCTTACTACGCAACTTTGATGATTAATATTAGAATTGTTTACTAAAAAAATCGACGATAGTAAAACAACCTATTTATTTCTTTCAGCCGCTAAGTTAAAACAAAATATATTATAAAACAAATAGTTCTGCAATTTTATTTTTAAATTTTTTTGTAGAAATAAGCGATTGAACTTCAATTTTAATATAAATCACCTCTTAATTAAAAGTTACCGTACCATTGGGTTTACAAGATTAAATTTATTTAAAATCTGCACGAACTATTGAAAGAAATAAAGATTGAGGTTGTAGGACTAAGTAGTCACCGGATATTCTACCTCCGTCAAAAACAATCCGTGGGGAGGTACACTCAGGCTCTTGGTAAGCCGCTCCTGTTCATCAAGTGCTCGTCGGACCGTGTCGATCTTAAGTTTTCCCATCCCTACATTTAGCCCCATACCCACAATCAGTCGTACCATGCCGCGCAAAAATCGGTTAGCAGCGACATGGTAGGTTAGCCCTTTACCATCTGGATGGATCTCCCATCGGCTATCCATGAGGTCACAATTCATGGTTTTGACTTCTGTGTTGGATTTACAAAAAGTATAAAAAGCGGAGTACTCAAGCAACAAAGTAGCGGCTTCTTGCATCTTATCAATATCGAGCTTATTCCATTGCGGGAAAAAATATTTGGTTTGTTGGTGGAAAGGATCTTTTTTGAAAGTGATATGATATTGGTAAGCTCGCCGGGAAGCGTCAAAACGGGTATGAGCATCGTCGGCTACTTTTTTTAGTTCGTAAAATGCAATATCGGTCGGCAAGACCTTATTCATACGACTCATAAAATTATCTGGAACTGGGGTAGGGTGGTCAAAATGCAAAAAATATTGACTGGCATGCACCCCACTATCTGTACGGCCACAACCGACGACGGGTGTTTCAGTACGGAGAACAGTAGCAAGGGATTCTTCGATCTTTTGTTGGACCGACATATCATGGGGCTGTACTTGCCAGCCGCAGTAATTTGTACCATTATAACTGAGTTCAATAAAGTACCGCATCGTTTTATTTAAAGGTTTCGTCAGGGATGGGGAATAAACAGCTCAGCTCAGATACTTATTGTTTTCCCATCCCTTAATCGTTTTTTTAAGGACATTAGTCGAAATATAATCTTAAAAACGTGGTTTTATCATAATTTGACGTTGTGTTTAGTAAAGAAGCTGTTTAAAGAATTCAAACGTACCCCAATTACAGGTGTAATAAATTTAAAACAATCGAACTAATGGATATAACGAATAAAATTACCGAAAATAACCCAAGCCTGAAAGCTTTCGCTTACCGACTGACTCAGAATCAAGAGGATGCGAATGACTTAGTACAAGAAACGATCTTTTTGGCCTTGAAAAACCGAGATAAATTTCGGGGTGGAACGAATTATAATGCCTGGATCAAAACGATTATGCGCAACACCTTTATTAATAACTATCGCCGTAAAAAGCGATTTATGAAATATATTGGTCAGAAAATCACTTCCATCTTTGCGGAAAAACCACAAGCCTTCAATTCTGGTGAATCCAGTATTATGATGCAGGAGATTCACGAAATTATTGAACAACTGGATAAAAAATTCAGTATCCCATTTTTAATGTACTATAAAGGGTATTCTTACGAAGAAATTTCACAAAAACTCGATGCTCCCCTCGGAACGATTAAGAGCCGGATATTTTTTGCCCGTAAGGAAATGAAAGAACTGATCCGCGAACGATACGCTAATGAGGAAGGAGAGATTATGTATGGCGAATTGTAGATCGTACCTATTGAAAGACTAAGTACGAAAGACCTCGAAGTATCAAATGAATAAACCCCTATTATTTCGTAGAACCTCTTTTTTATTTAAGAGATGTTTTACAAAAATAATAGGGGTTCCTTTTTTGTAAAACCATTATAAAAATTTCTCTAAATCTTCCAGCCCCACTTTTCCCAATCTTCTTCAAAATCTATATCACTTAATTCCTTTAATAGGAAGCAGGACTTGCCCATTGTCTTGATCCGATCCAATGTGATTTCAGCGACAGTTTCTGTACTCCAAGGCATAGCTTCAAAGAGCGCAGGCGTATATTTTTTCATACCTAATAAATAATAACCACCGTCCATTGCTGGTCCCAGCACAAAGTCATGATTCGCTAAAGCCGCAAATCCCTCGTTGACAATTTCAGTGGTCAAACTGGCACAATCGCTGCCAATGATTAAGACTTGATCATGTTTTTCAAATGCTTTAGCAAAAGCTGCGTTCATACGATCACCGAGATCTCCAGTATGCTGAATTTCTTTATGAAAATTATCCTCGGACCAGTCGTCCTTGGAATTAATTTTATTGCTATAAAAAAGAAAACGAGTAGCTGAAACGGGGAGGGTCAACTTACGGGTATGTTCCAATAAGGCCTTGTAAATCGCCAACGCGCGGTCCTCTCCAACCGTCTTTGCCAACCGCGTTTTTACCTTTCCCTTTTCGGGATTTTTAATAAATAAAATTAATGCGTTGATAGGTAGCTTATTTGTTTTCTTAGTAATAAAATACGATTCAAGAATATTATTCAATACTCAATAAATCAATATTGGATATATTCGAGATTGGATATTTAATATTCATCAGTCTTCGACCCTCAAATCCTCTCCTTGTTCGAGCTTTTTAGACACTACGCTATATGGCCCTTCAATAATATCCATTCCTTCTGTTAGACCATCTAGTATTTGAATATATTTATCATCCTGAATCCCTGTTGTTACCTGAACCATGCGAGCAGTATCCGCTTCCATGATAAAGACTACTTCTTTAATATTTTCTTCGACATCTTTCTTTTTTTCTTTTTTCTTTCTTTTACCTCGTTTTTTCTTTCCGACTTGATTGAGGTCTCGGGT
Source organism: uncultured Saprospiraceae bacterium (assembly GCA_964645475.1). Lineage (GTDB taxonomy): Bacteria > Bacteroidota > Bacteroidia > Chitinophagales > Saprospiraceae > JALZUU01. Next base: position 8,333 of record CAZYAC010000094.1, read on the forward strand.
CGTTACGGCTTGAATTGGAATCGTCAGTACATCTTTTTCAGTGTTGGTATTAATATCCACTGAGGCAGACATCCCTGGACGGAATGGAAATCGACTATTTTTGATCATCATTTCGCGGTAAGACTCGGGGTTGATTCTGATTTTTACAACGAAGTTAGTTACTTGATCGGTAGTCAAACTGGCAGCGGTACTGTTGGTGGCTGAGTTAGCAATTTCTGTAACATAACCTGTGAATTCTTCATCCAGATAAGCATCCACCTCGATTTCGGCTGGATCGCCTACATTGACACGGAGCACATCATTTTCACTGACGTCCACTTGTACTTCGATGGTACTCAAGTCAGCTACCCGCATCATTTCTGTTCCTGCCATCTGTAAAGTTCCCACCACTCGTTCGCCTTGTTCGACGTCCAGTCGGGAAATGATTCCGTTTATTGGAGCGACAATATTGGTTCTGCGTAAACTAGTGTTTACTTCACCGAGTGTTGCTTGTGCACTCTTTACGTTAAATTCGGCCGCTTTTACGCTTTGTCGGGCAGCTTCGAGATTGGCTTGATTAGACGAGATGGTTGCTTCAGCTGATTCGAGGTTGGCTTCAATTCCGTCTAGGGTGGAGGTTGAATTTTCGTAGTCAGCGGCGGAGATAATTCCTTCGTCAAAGAGTTCTTTATTCCGGGCGTGGATGGCGCGGGTATTTACCGCCTGGGCCAAGATTTGATCACGTTGCGCTTGAGATTGTTTAAGGATCGCTTCGGCTCGGGTGATACCGGCTTCATTGTTGGCAACTTGGGCGCGGGCATTGCTGACGCTTGCCTGACTCCGTTGTACTTGAGCTTGATAAGTATCGGCGTCGATGCGACCTAGCAACTGACCGGCTTTGACCGTGTCCCCTTCCTCTACAAAGAGTTCTACAATCTCTCCTGAGATATCAGAACTTATTTTTACCTCCGTTTCTGGAAAAACTTTGCCACTCGCAGAGACCTGTTCTCGAATGGTTCGTTTGGCTACTTCTTCGGTCGTGACCTCAACTCCTTTGGGTTTACTACGATTGTTATAAATCGCGAAACCAATTAGGCAGAATAGTAGAATGACTAAAATAATTATAAACTTGTTTTTTCCTGCTTTGGCCATGTTGGAGAATGTTTTGTTTTTAATAAAGTCAGCTGGTTAGTTGCTTAAAACCTCTATTTTAATTCTAATCGCTTGCCCTGATAAAAATCAAGAATCTGTAAAGAATAGAGATAATTATATTTGGCAATGATTAAATCAATAGCCGCTTGATCCAGCGTGTTTTTTGCAGTGGTATATTGGAAAGTATTGACTGCTCCTAATTTGTATCTTTTTTCCGTATTGATATACGCAAGGTCTAGTGCCTTTACTGTTTTTTCCGAAGCTTCATATTGTTTTTTATTCGCGCGGGCGTTGGCGATAGCACGTTGAATATCTACTTTTAATTGCTGCTTATTTTGTTGTGCTGTAATTTGAGTGTTAAGAATATTCAGTTGCGCGCGTTCTTTCGCTAGGCGGGTTTGTGCTTGATTATAAATAGGAATACTGACGCTTAAGCCAAGACTCTGACCAAAATTATCATTCAGTTGATTAAAGTATCCAGGTTTTCCGAAAGTTACCCCTTGTGGTTGAAAAAATTGTAATTGACTTTCTATTCCGTCGATAACAACAGGTTCTGGATTACCAGGTTCTAAGCTTCCTCGATCAATAACTTCAAGTACCTGATCGGAGAAAAAAGAATTTATATTACCAAAAAGGTTGACCACCGGGAGCCCTAAAGATTTAGCAATTTCTGTGTCCAGATTAGCGCTATTCAATCTAGCTTTATCTGCCTGTATAAACGGTTGATTGGATAAGGCCCGGTTATATACCTGCGTCAAGGCAACACCGTCAGGGTCAGCGTTGACGGGTACTTCTAATGTTTTTATTTTTTCAATCTGAATATCTTCATCCGGATTGATTTGCAAGAGGTTTTTAAGATTTAGGTAACTGATTTCCACGGCATTTTGCTGAGTAACAATATTTTGTTCATCCCTAGCTACGTTCGCTAGAATTTCTAGCCGGTCAGCTTGAGGTAAGGTACCTGCCTGAATGAGTCGATCCGTTTGAGATAGCTGTGCTTGAGTTTGAGCTAATCGATTTTTAGCATTGACAAGCTGCTCTTGGTCTAATAAGATTTGTAGATAAGCGGCGGCTACACTGAGCGCCAGATCGTTTTTGATCTGTTCGTTATCCGCTTCGGCGATATCTACATTGATTTTACTTTGTTTGATCTGATTGCGAATCCGTCCGCCGTTATATAGCGTCACTCCGGCATTAATTCCCAGACTATTGGTAATAACGGATGAGTTGGTGAAATCATTGGTTACTGGATCAATGGTCCGTCCAAAATTGATACCGCCTTGTAAAGTGGAATTAACACTTGGGTAGCGTGAAAAGCGAGCCTCTTGCTCGCTGAGCTGTGCTTGTTCAATTTGATTCTGCCCTTGTTTTACACTTAAACTATTTTGTTGAGCGTATTGAATGCATTGGGTCAAAGACCAAGTTTTCTGTCCATAGCAGAGCTGAACGAAGAATAAACAAATGACTAGGGTTGTAAACTGTTTTAAAAACATAAGGAGTTGAGTTTAGAAGCTATTGCAAAATATTTTTTGTCACCTATAATGACTAGCATTCATTAAGAATGGTTGCTTATGCAAAATAGCATTTCGAAGCTAAGTAACCTATTCTTAAAGAACTTCCCCAATAAATTATATCAAAGGGGGCTAATTTAGGACTAAAAGGCCCAAAATAGCGATCAGGATCGGAAAAATAAAATAAATAGGGGATCAGATTTACCAAAAATAGAGATCGTAAATCATCAGATTCTTTGAGAATAGGTAATCTTAACGGTTACCAGCTCGATTGTTAATTCGATTTTGATCAACGGTATTATATACATGGTATCCAACCAACCGGTGATAGCGTGCACCGAAGGGGTGGTAATACGATAAAATAGTATAATCGTTTTCTGTTTCGTACCAGTGTCCTTCCAATTCAGTTAAATCCATTTTTGTGCCACCTTCTTTAGGAACAACGGTATACATATAGTCATAAACACCTTGTTTTAACTTCGGTTTGGCAACATAGGCATGAATGACATCATTATAAATCATCTTATAACGAGGATCAGGTTGCCAATTACTAAATTCACCACTTAGATATACATCGTAATCTTCTATTTCCTGATTGACATTAAGTGAAAATAAAACATCCGCGTAGTCTGATCGAATATTGGCATCTCTATTAGACTGATCGGAATTTGCTATAATAAATTTTCCATTCATATCTGGTTGGCGTAAAAAAGACTTATTAGATCGCATTTCATCCGAATAAAGGGTTACATCGTAAGTATCTGTTCCTTCAATAATTTGAGATACATTATGACGCCGCTGCTCAACGGATCGTAAATCTAAATACCGAAATTCTTTTCCTCCCCCAAAACTGAATTTCCCTCGTGTATTATATTTTAAAACCTGCTTTCCCTCCATCCGCGGTCTATTGGCATAAATAGCATTGTCCCAACGTTGGTTTTGTCTGAGCACAACCGTAACCTCACGTTCTGGATTATCAACTCTTAAATTATTATAGGATAACTCAAAATTGACTTCTTGATGCGTATTGAAATTTTCAGTAGAAGAAATAAAATCGAGTTCGACGAAGACTTGGGTTTCTTCGTAAACCATAAAACGGCGTGTGATCACCAATTTGCGTTCATCTTCAATATCATAAACTTTTAATATATAGTTTCCTGATAGTGTCCAACGGACTTCTTCATTTGGTAAAAGGAGTGAATGACGAGTGTAAGGCGTGAGCGTATTAAGCGAAAAATCGTATTCTTCAATGTCTCCTTCCGTTAATCCATCTATATAGTTTAATTCGCTTAAATCTGAAGGGGTCCAATCTGCGTTGCAATGTTGGATCGTATACACGTAGCTACGAGTTTCGTCACTAAAATCATCAAAAGAAAAGAGAAAAGACTGCCCCGAATTAAGTTTTATGATGGGCTCTTTATGGCTATTTAGTGAAATTAGCTGTACGGTATGAATATAATCCACGTAAACCTTATCTGTAAATTCTAGTTCCTCATCCTGTGCCTTACTAAAGCTTAGAAAAGTGAAAAAGAAAAAAATAATTGATCCGTATTTTAATAATTGCATTAAATTGGATGTTTAAATTCAAAAAAATATAGAAGAATTTTATGACAAAATTCTAAATCTCCATGGCCAGGACACACATTCTTCAGCGTAATCAATCCCAACCCGAGGGCTAGCAGTGATTTCTTCCGGTTTGATGATAGTGCCTCGGTCTTCCAACCAGATTTTACTATCTGGTTGGCAGAGATCCATTCCTGTATGGGTTTTGTGAATACCCAAAGCCTTAGATAGAACGCCTGGCCCTCTGGTTAATTGTGGTTTATGGACACTAAAATTACGCCGTTCCAACATGAGCGGAAGATTATTTGACGGTATAATCGCTCGAATCAGTACTGCTTGCGCATTTTCTTTTGGTCCTGTGACAATATTGAATAGGTGATGAATGCCATAACAAAGATATACGTAAGCCGTACCGCCTTGCCAAAACATTACCTCTGTTCTTTTAGTCCGTCGGTTATTATACGCGTGGCAGGCTTTGTCACCGTCGGCGCGGTAAGCTTCTGTTTCAATAATTTTTCCAGCGGTATATTGTCCATTAATATTGGTTGCCAGATATTTACCCAATAGTTGTCGACTTAGTTCTACCACGTCCTCGTTAATAAAAAAAGAACGAGACAAACGTTTATGTTTTTTATCTGGAATAATTAGGCGCTTCTTTAGTGATCGTAATATTATGTGGATGACTTTCGGCATAACCGGCAGAAGTGATTTTTACAAAACTTGCTTTTTTCATCTCTTCGATGTTAGCGGCTCCGCAATATCCCATTCCAGCTCTTAAGCCACCAATATACTGTACCATGACCTCGGCCAGTGTTCCTTTATAAGGGACTCGGCCTTCTATACCTTCTGGAACTAGCTTTTTAATATCATCTTCTACATCTTGGAAATAACGATCTTTAGAACCCATTTCCATAGCTCCTAAGGATCCCATTCCGCGGTAAATTTTAAATTTTCTACCATCATAAATAATGGTTTCACCAGGCGCTTCGTCCACACCCGCAAATAACGATCCCGCCATGATGGTACTAGCTCCGGCAACTACTGCTTTAGCTATATCGCCCGTATAGCGAATACCACCATCTCCTACGATAGGTACCCCACTGCCTTCAATGGCCTTACTAGCTTCATGAATGGCAGATAACTGGGGCATACCAACGCCTGCAATAACCCGAGTGGTACAAATACTACCGGGACCGACGCCTACTTTGACACCGTCTGCTCCTGCATCTACCAACGCTTTGGCTCCTGCTCCAGTCGCTACATTGCCACCGATAACATCTAGATCTGGAAAATTCTTTTTGACTTCACGGATGGCGTCCAATACGCCACGGGAATGTCCATGGGCTGTATCAACACAAATCACATCCACGGCCATGTTACGCAGGGCTTCCACTCGTTCGAGCATATCTCGGGTAACACCAACTGCTGCTCCTACGACGAGACGACCAAAAGAATCTTTACAAGAAATTGGGTAATCTTCTACCTTCATGATATCTCGATAAGTAATCAATCCAGCCAGTTTTTGGTTTTTATCCACCACTGGAAGCTTTTCAATTTTATGTTGTTGTAAAATGGCTCTGGCCTGCTGTAGCGTGGTGCCAACTGGAGCGGTGACCATGTTAAGTTTGGTCATCACTTCGGTTACAGGACGGTTAATCCGCGTTTCGAAACGCAGATCTCGGTTTGTTAGAATACCGATGAGTTGGTTTTTATCATCAACGATGGGGATTCCACCAATTTTGTGTTGACGCATTAATTGGAGTGCATCACCAACCAAGGCATCTCCTCGAAGTGTTACAGGATCGATGATCATTCCGCTTTCAGAGCGCTTTACTTTACGAACTTGTGCAGCCTGCTCGGCGATGGTCATATTTTTATGGACGATTCCAATTCCTCCTTGTCGGGCAATAGCAATAGCCAGTCGGGCATCGGTGACGGTGTCCATGGCTGCGGAGACGATAGGAACATTAAGCCGGATATTGCGGGTAAGTTGCGTGCTAATATCAACTTCACGAGGAAGGACGTCAGAATAAGCAGGGACGAGGAGAACATCGTCGTAAGTAAGGGCTTCTCCCAAAAATTTTTGTTGAGAGCTTTGCGTTAGTGGTATTTTTATGGTTTCCATGCGCAAAGATATTTTATTGAAAAAAGAAAAACTACTTTTGAAGTAGTTTTTTAAAAAGAAGTTGGTTTTTTGACAGAAAACTCGGTTTTTTTGTTGAAAAACC
>CAZYAC010000095.1:0-14695 GCA_964645475.1 uncultured Saprospiraceae bacterium
TTATTAGCATAACTGGTCAGTAAATCCGTAATGGTTTTCATGTCTCGGTGCCCATGTTTTTTATCCATAAAAGGCATCCCGACTTTGAAGGGCGGATGATGCATAAAAACGATCAGCTCTCGTTTGTGATTACGTAACTGCCGGCGTAGCCAGTTGAGTTGTTTTTCGGAATGATATCCTTTAGCCGTGTCTAGGAAAAGACAGGTAGATTTACCAATTTTTTTGGCAAAAAATATCTCGTCATCTGTTAGTAAATGTTCCAATTCGAAAACCTCTGCCATCATCATTGGATCATCGTGGTTGCCTGCAATCAAGCTATACGGAAAATCCTGCAACTCTAAAATATTCTTGATCCATTGATAGATTTTTTTCTCCCCATCATCAAAACATAAGTCCCCAGAAATTACCAAATGATCAGGCTGCACACTTCGCACTTCCCGCATGATATCCGTAAAATTTTTTCTAACATCAATGTCATAAGGCGTTTTGCCTTTTCGGTCAAGATGCAGATCGGTGATTTGTATTATTTTCAATTTTTGATATTAATTCAATAATAAAATTCCACAATATCGAATATTTATAATGTGTGGTAATATAAGATAAAAACTTTCAAACTGATTGTTCATAACACGTCAAAAGAGGCATTATTAATTTTTCATTATTAGATTCTTCATTGATTATTCACTGGGTAAAATACTCTGTTTAAATTCTTTTTTCAATAATAATTCCACATTCGTTAAAACAATCTCTCCCATGTTTTTACAGGTGTCGAAATCATTGGTCTTATGATGATAACCTAATTCTTCCTTTAATAGTTTAACCTTTTCATCGTCCGAAAGTTTATCCTTGATCTTGATGAGTGTAATAAACGGTTTCCCAGAGGGTGTCATTACCTTCGGCATCAAGCAAGGAGGTGGACTCTACATACCGAAGCAGATCTCTATATTGTAAAGGCAAATCAATGACTCGACCGTTCGTCTTTAGATAACCCCGAAAGGGAGGTTTGATTTTAAACGATATCTTTTTTTTAGAAGGAACATCGCCTTTCATCATAATGCTTAAATTTTACTCTTTCCAAAAAGGAATGATCACATAATCTCTTTCAACGGGCATTTCAGAACCATCGAAATCCTTGCGCTTTATTTTTAACAAATTTTTGCCTCGAGGTAAATGAGCGATGTCAAGGATGGTTTTTAATCCTTTTTCTTCCATGTCATTATTTTGTTCGAAAAAATAAAAATCAGTTTGGTGATACAAAGAATCGTTTAGATAAATTTGATAATGTTGCTGTAAACAATAAAAAAAAGAGATGAGCATTAAAACGATCAAAAAAGTAAAAGCGAAGATCGTACTACAAAAATTGTCTAGCCGTACAATTAATCGCTCTAAGGGCGGTACTTTTTGATTAAGTCTATTGGTGAATTTTTCGGTATAACGTAAAGTCGAAAAATCTCGTTTATTAACTACGGAGCTTAGCCCAATCGCACCAATCCAGAAACCACGTAAGAGAATATGTAAAATCAAATTAAAAATCAAAACATTGGAACCCAAATAACAAATTATAAAAAGGATCAACATGGTCCCCTTAAACGGTCCAGGGATATAATGCACATTGAGCTGATTGAGTAACTCTTCAATCATTTCCCGACCCTGAAACAAAAGAAATATAGAGAAACCCGAAATTAATAATTCCAAATTCCAACTCTCTTGTTGTAACCGGCGTAGCCATTTTGGCGTTTTACTAGTTGTCTCCATGATGTTTTATATAAAGGATTTAGGATGTTTCCGAGACGATGATCACAAAAAATAATATCAGTTAAGACGGCAATGAGCAATTAGAATAAAAACTAAAAAAGTAGAGACGATGGTTCACCCATTTTTCATAACACGTTAAAAATGCCCTACCTTTTTCGGTAGGCAGGCATTATTAATTTTTCATTAAGTCATTATTAATTCAACTCACTTAACACCAAGATAATACGATTTATTAAAATCATAGTAGATATTTAACGATATTCGTTTTCCCAATTGAACTTACTCAATATTATTACCTTTATTATGAATATTTTTGCGCGCATTAAAGCTTATTTTTCAACTCCTGAAATTGAACCTGATCCAATGAGATATTTGATTACTGGCCTCGGCAATATGGGTGCAGAATACGATGGTACTCGGCACAACGTAGGTTTTGACATAGTAGATACCTTGGCAAGACGCTACGATGCGAAATTTTCTCATAAAACCCACGGAGATGTTGCAGAATTTAAACACAAAGGCCGCACTTTCGTCCTGCTCAAGCCCTCTACCTTTATGAACCTGAGCGGTAAAGCGGTCAATTATTGGATGCAACAAAAGAAAATTAAATCTGGAAATTTACTCGTTATTGTCGATGATATGAATCTTGATTTTGGCAGCCAACGCCTCAAAGGAAAAGGCTCTCATGGTGGTCATAATGGATTAAAAGACATTGAAAAAGTACTCGGAACCAGCAAATATCCTCGACTGCGAATCGGAATTGGCAGTAATTTCTCGAGAGGTAGACAGGTAGATTTTGTGCTCGGAAAATGGTCTGATAAAGAAGCCGTGGAAATCCCAGAGGTGCTGAGTTATGCTGCTGATACCGTTGAAGCATTTGGTACGATCGGCATGTCACACACGATGAATCAATTTAATCGAAAATAGATTCCTTAGACAAACTTCTTCAATAGTGGTTCCAAAATATCTGCCAAGTTATCTTCTACAGGCCAAATTTTAGGAATGACTTTGTCCATTTCGGCCAGACTATTCTTAAGGTTAAAATCTTTTTGCCTTGCGGTAATAAACCCACCTATCTTCGATAAATAATTGGTTAAATATTCTTGCTCGGTTTGTCCAGGAGTTGGTATTAAAATGGCCCGCTTATTTAGTTTTACTAAATCCATCAGACTACTATAACCAGAACGACAAATGATCATTTCGCTAGCATTGAGCACTTGATTTAATTTGGTCGCTGTCAGATAATTAATCATGAAAATATTTTTATTATCCATCATCGGTGGTGGCGTATCATTTACGACTCCTCGGACAAAATATACTTTCTGCCGATAATCTGCCAACTGTTTTATTAGGATGTTTTCCAGGTTGGTTCGTTGTGGTTCTGGTCCAGAAAGAACAATAGCCAATTTATATTCGATTGGCAATGGCGATTTTTTCATCCGTGACAATGGACCTGTATATCTGACTAGCGGTAGACCAGGATCCTCGGATAAAGTTCCAGCGAGTCGCGGCGATTGATCATAATCAGGTACCCAGCAGGTATCAAAGCGGCGAATTAATCGATGGTTGATGAAGGCAACCAATTTTTCTAAAATACTATTTGGGATTTTTATATTTAATTGATGGGTAATAAATATACTATGACAATCTGGATGAAAAATACCATATCGATTATCCGAAATAATAATATCAATTTGATAATCTTTTACCAACTTCTTCATCGTCCGTTGTTCGGCGAATATGGCGCTTGTAATTTTGGGGAGTTGTGCGCCCATGGTGAGTATCATGTTATTTCCACGATATCTGATACCATATGCTGGTAACTCCAATGCCGTCAAAGTAGGATACTCTTCGCGCAGAAGGTTGAGTGCTGCACCATCAGAGGCTAAGATAGGCTGAACACCTCGATGGAGTAGGGCGTTAATCAAAGGCATACAGCGAGTCGCATGACCAAGTCCCCAGTTGAGCGGAGCAATAAGTATATTTGGAAATGGTGATGCCATAACACGAAGATAAGGAGAAACTGGTTAAGGGTGAACTAGTTATCTATTAGAAAAATACTTGCAGGCGCTTAAAGTCAACCTCAACTTCAATCTCAAAGTCAACTTCAAAAAAATGGATGGAAAGAATCATTTATATCATTAAAATTAAAATAGTATTTTTGGTAACACATAATTACGATTGCAGAAGGCCAACCAGTTTTTTATAAACGGTTACTCAATTTCAACTTCTTGTACCTAAATAATAGGAAATGAAAAAAATAAAAAATCCCTATCAACTAATTTTCTTTCTGATCATCTTATTAAACTTTGCTGCTTGCCGAGCCGGAGACTGTGGATGCCCTTACTAAACACATAAAATTTATAGTTTGTCGATGTAATAGAGCTATTCGCCTTAAGCTGTAAGCAATAAGCCCTCTCCAAATGCGTATAATACGCGAATGGAGAGGGCTTATTGCTTATTGCTTACCACCTTTATAAGTCCAATCAAGTGCAAATAGTACTAACGTGCTCTTTGCATGTCTTAAAATTCGGGATGTCTCATGTTGTTTTAATTCAATCGAATCTCATCTTCATTCGAATCAAAAAATTTATATTCCATTAGTTGGAAATCAGAATTGGGTTTGATTCGTATCCAATTAAAAAATTTCAGATACCAGTTAACCTGAATACTGCGAATTCCTTTGGTAAGGTACGCATGTATATAAGGATGAACATGCAAAAACAGTTTGGATTTTGGCCTAGATTGAATGATAAATTCTAAATCCCGTTGAATATTATCCGTCAATAAAATCGAAGGATTAATCTTTCCGGTACCATTACAAGATGGACAAACTTCGGCCGTACTAATATTGACTTCGGGGCGTACTCGTTGCCGAGTGATCTGCAGCAACCCAAATTTACTTAGTGGTAGGATTGTATGCTGTGCTCGATCTTTTTTCATCGCATCGCGAATACGGTTTAGCAATTGTTTACGATGATCTGCCACTCGCATATCAATAAAATCCACGATAATAATTCCTCCGATATCTCGCAATCTTAATTGTCGAGCGACTTCATCTGCAGACTCTAAATTTACATTTAAGACGGCTTCCGCTTGATTGCCACTAGTTACTTTGTGTCCACTATTGACATCGATCACGTGCATCGCTTCCGTATGTTCGATCACCAGATAGGCGCCACTGCTCATGGTTGCCGTTTTACCAAAGGAGGACTTGATTTGACGGGTAACGCCATGGACATCAAAAATAGGTCGAGCTGATTTATAATGCTTTACAATGTTGACTTGATCAGGGGAGATCGATCCCATGAAATTTTTTACATTGTTATAAAGTTCTTTATCGTTGACCACAATGCGGTTGAAAGAATCACTAAGGATATCCCGCATGATACTGGTGGTCTTATCTAGTTCACTGAGTAATTTTTGAGGAGGAGTTGCTTTGTGAAGTTGCTCGTGCACGGTCTTCCACTTATCCAGCATCATAGATAATTCCTCGTGGAGGTCGGCTACTTTTTTTCCTTCTGCTGCGGTTCGAACGATGATTCCAAAATTTTTGGGACGGATACTTTCCACTAAGGTACGTAGGCGTGCACGTTCGTCCGAGCTCGATATCTTTTTAGAAACAGCAACTACTTGCGAAAAAGGAGATAGCACGATGTATCGTCCGGGAATGGTTATTTCGCAACTTAGTCGAGGCCCTTTGGTAGAGATCGGTTCTTTTAAAATTTGGACCAGAATGGTATCTTTTTTATTTAAAACCTGATCTATTTTACCGTTTTTGTTGATGTCCGGATCAATCACAAAATGTTCGAGATTGGCGGTATTAATGGCTCCTGAGGCAGTTCCTTTGGTATATTTGAGTAAAGATTTTAGACGTGGACCTAAATCGGTATAATGTAGAAAAGCATCTTTCTTATGACCAATGTCAACAAAGGCCGCATTCAGTCCTGGCATTAACTTACGAATACGTCCATAAAGAATATCGCCAACGGTAAAATTGGTATTTGTCTTTTGGTGATGAATTTCTACCAGTTTGGAATTCTCCAATAAAGCGATTTCAACTTCGGCAGGCGTTGAATTGATGATGAGTTCTTTTTCCACAATACACATTTATAAAATGAGCGATCTCCATGATCGCAAAGGCCTTCCCATATCTTCCTGAGGTATTCAGGTTGAAATTTGATGGGTAAGCGTGGGTAAAAGTAGGTAGATAAATAAAAAATTGCCGAAAATATGCCTGATGAGAAGTTTAAATAACTGAGTGACCTATATCTGTCACCCTAATTTCTTTTTTTGGGATTTTGGTTTAGCGGTTTTTTTAGGCGGCACTTTTTATCAACAGCATTCTTATTTTAGCTGTTTTATCTACTCAATTCTTAAAACTAAAATTACAAAGAGGAGGGAGGATATCCAAGTGTCGATTTTGACAGATTTTATATCAATTTCCTAAATGTTCAATATACACGAACGACTATACCAGTATAGCAGCTAAAAAATTAGCCACACTGATATAGTCATCGGATATATTTTGAACCGATTAACGGTTCAGATTGAAAATAATAGATGTACCGAAGTACACAACTATTTATTTCTTCTTCTTGTGACGATTCTTGCGAAGTCTCTTTTTGCGCTTATGCGTTGCAATCTTATGACGCTTACGCTTTTTTCCACACGGCATAGTACTATGATTTAAAAATTAAAAAAAATATTATTCAGGATCGATTAAAAAATAAGTAGTCAAGTGTTATAAGTTATTCTTTTATTGATCCTTAACTGTTCAAGACTCTTTAAGGAGTGCTTGGCAGCGTTCATTAAAATTCATTGCCTTAACTGCTTTGCCTAATCCTTCATAGGCTTTGGCAAGTAGACAAATGGCGTTTTGATTGTTGGCATCCAGTGTTAGAACTTTTTCTAATCTGGCAGCAGCCTTTTCAAATTGATTTGTTTTGATCGCGAAGCGTGCCAAGGTATTTTGCACCCCAATGGCTTCGGGATATTTTTTATCCAAATTCAGTAACATTTGCACCCCTTTCATCGGATTATCCTTTGGTGGATTATCAACGTAGCAAACTGCTAAATTGGTACGATGGGTAATGTTATCCGGTTCTATTGAAATCGCATTTTCAAAGGCCGCAACGGCGTGTTCGGTTGCAAAGATACGATGTTTTTCCTTTTCGAGGCGTTGACCGCCAATTGCGTAGGTAGTTCCAGCAATAGACCAAGCGTCAGAGGTATTTAAAACATCAGCAATTAGCTCTGCATAATGTCCCGCTAAATCTGGTCGATTATAACTATACCAAGCACCAGAAAGCTCCTTCCACATAGGGATTTTAAGAGAATCCGCTTCGGTAGCATTCAAAATTTGGTGAATACTGCCCAAGAAAGTTAGCTTATCTGAGTCTAAGGCTTCACGTGCTTCAGCCAGTAAAGCTTGGATATCTGTCTTTACAGCCATCTTTTTTCGGGCTGCATCAATACCTTCCCGTTCTCGGGGTTTAGTATCAAACCCAAAATAAAGAATCGCAAACAAAATAACAGTACCTGCTATTACTATACGCTGAAGTCGAGTCATGCGTTATCTTGTTTAGACTTCTTTATTACTATCATCCGAGGGTAGATCGGCAACCTTATCTTTTACTTGCTCCATAAAAACTTTAGCCGGCTTAAAAGCAGGGATAAAATGTTCTGGAATTTCGATGGAGATATTCTTTTTAATATGACGTCCAACTTTGGCTTTTCGCTTTTTAACAATAAAACTTCCGAATCCCCGGATATATACATTCTCACCTTCCGAAAGAGAAGATTTAACTTCCTTAAAGAAAGTTTCTAGTGAAACTAATACATCTACTTTGGGGACACCAGTTTTTTCTGCGATGGCTGCAACTAAATCCGCTTTCCTCATTTATTCTATTGGTTTTGAATTAGTTATAAATAAAAAATATGCTTTCAAAAACTCTGCAAACTTCGCATTTTTATTGGTTAATTGAAAGAAAATCAGCGATTTATTTTAAGTTATTATTCTTTTTTTGAATGTAAAAAACGGTAAATATCAATGACTTTGTACTTTTTGGGAACTTTCGTTTGGGTAAATCAAAAAAAACAACGATCCTTGCAGGTAATATTATACTATTACTCTTTTTTCTTAATTCGTTTTCAATTTAAAATAAATGTTACTATCAATGACTGGCTATGGCCGGGCAACCGCTCGTTTTGAAGAGAAAACGATCACTATAGAAGTTCGATCACTTAATAGCAAGTTTACCGATTTGAGGGTCAAAATTCCTCAAAACTACAAAGAGAAAGAGCAAGTCATCAGAAAATATCTCACCGATAACATCCAACGTGGAAAGATCGATATGTCCATTGATATCAAATCTGCTGGAGGCGATAGCGAATATGGTCTGAACCCTGCGCTTTTTAAAAAATATCATAACGAGTTGTCACAGATTATGAACCAATTGGATATGCCAACGGGTGATCTGGTTCAGGCAATTCTAAGATTACCCAATGTAGTCTCCAACACAGACGCTGATTTGAGCGAAGAAGAATGGGATGCCTTACACGCTACCATAAAAGAAGCGGTCACTAAATTCAACGGATTTAGACAAGAGGAAGGAGCTGCTATGGAAAAAGATTGCCGTCAACGAGTACTCAACATTATGGCAGATTTAGAAATTCTTGATCCTTTTGAAAAAAAGCGGGTAGAAGTGATCCGCAATCGAATGCAAAAAAATATCGACGAGTATGTCGGAAAAGACAAGATTGACGCCAATCGTTTTGAGCAAGAAATCCTTTACTACCTAGAAAAAATTGATGTGACAGAAGAAAAGGTACGCCTCGCTCAACATTGTAAATATTTTTTGGAAGAACTAGATAAACAACAAGTACAAAAAGGCCGTAAACTTAGTTTTATCTCTCAAGAAATGGGACGCGAAATCAATACCCTCGGTTCCAAAGCTAACTCTTCTGATATTCAACGTATCGTAGTCCGAATGAAGGACGAACTGGAAAAGATTAAAGAACAAGTTGCCAATAGTGTATAAAAAGCATGTTTTACGAATTGGTTATTTTTGATTGTGATGGTGTTCTGGTTGACAGTGAATCTATCTCTTGTGGAGCCATCGCTGAAATTGCTACCGAACTGGGATTTCCAATGACCACTCGCGAGTCGATTAACTATTTTGTGGGTACCTCCATTGAGTATGCGGTGGATTTCTTAAAAGATAAAATAACCAAACCAATTCCGGACGATTTTGAAAGCCGTTATCGATTGATGTGTCACGAACGTTTTCAAACCGATCTCCAACCAATTTCGGGCATCGAAAACTTATTGAATCAACTTGATGTTCCTAAATGCGTTGGTTCCAATGGACCTCGACATAAAATTCTTTCTAACCTTCAATTGACGAATTTGATTCATCACTTCGATTCCGATCATCTTTTTAGTGCCTACGATATTCAAAAATGGAAACCGCTGCCAGATTTATACCTCCACGCTGCCAATAGGATGAACGTAGAACCAGCAAAATCTGTCGTGGTGGAAGATAGTGTAGCGGGTGTGAAGGCCGCGCGCGCTGCGGGTATGTTTGTATACGGTTACGCAGGTGATACAGATGGAAAAGCATTGGCTACTGCAGGGGCAGAGGTGATTACTTCGATGGATGAATTGATTGGATTACTGTAATGCTCCCGACAGGGTTACTGCAATTCTTGCGACATAACAAAAGTTAGATTTTAAATTTTAAAACTATAAGAGATTATTTTAAGACCTTGTTTACAAAGATAAAAAACCACCTTTATATGTTACCTAAAATCAACACACTATTAATCTGTCTATTTGCTATTTTGACTACACAAACCACCGCCCAGGATGTAGTTATTCAGGAGATTCTTTATAATCCTGCCCCAGGGATTACCCAAAAAATTGCCTTAAGAAATGTTAGTGCTGCCAACCAAAATGTAGCCAACTGGTGTTTATGTAATGTTCCTTCCTATAGAACCATTAACAGTACTTCCTTTAACGTGTTATCTGGTAACCCGCTAGCATTAGCACCCGGAGAACTCTTAATTCTCGAATTACCCGTTGGCTCTTCCTTTACGATGAATGCAGCAGATGGCGAAATCGCGCTCTATCATACTAATGGTTGTGGTGGTTATAATAATCCTTCTAACATAGAAGATTTTGTTCGCTGGGGAATGAATGCTGGAAGCACTAGAGAAACGGTAGCAGTGAATGCTGGCTTGTGGAATAGTGGTAATTTTGTTCCTGCGGCCGCACAGGGTGAAATTCTAGTTTTTGATGGGACCAGTGATGGAGGGGGAAACATTTCCTTGCCTTCAGATTTCACCAATACCACTAGTGGAGTTTTACCTGTAACACTTTTAGATTTTTCAGTTTCAGAAGAAGCCTCCCAAGTAATTTTAAAGTGGGTAACTGCAGAAGAATTTAATAGTGAATGTTTTAAGGTAGAACGAAGTTTTGATGGAATGCGCTACGAAGAAATCGCGCGGGTAGAAGCCGCGGGAACAACGATTGAGACTACTTATTATGTATACGCAGACATGGAAATATTTGGTGATCGTACCGTTTACTATCGTCTAAAACAGATGGATTTTGATGGTAGCTTATTCTGTTCTTCGGTCGAAGTAATTAACTTATCGGCACCACCGAAACAACCGATTGCTATTTCACCCAACCCAATCTCATCCAACGAATGTTTATATATTAAATTGGGAAGCGTTGAAGATCGAATTTACGAAAATCTCCAACTGACTATTTACAACACCCTAGGAGAGGTGGTGGCCACCAAAAAGGAAGTAGATTCAATTGCTGCAGGGGATGAGACTTTCATTGATTTTCCTACTGTGATGCCAGGCACTTATTATCTTTTTATTATTAACAATAATGAAAAAATATCCCAGCAAAAAATTGTGGTTTATTAGAATAAAGTCTATTAAAAACCATACTCATTAACGGAAGATTCCTCCTATTTCGGGAATCCTTCGTTGATGCTTTTTTTTTCCGACCAATAAAGCCAAGTCAAGGTTGCTAGCACTAGCACTAGTCCCAAACATTCCCGGATCAATTCTACATGTGGTGTTTCTGCTTTCATAGAGGAAGTAATCGAATTCATTCCAGTATCTAACCAATTAATAAAATCTGGAAGATACCAACCGATACCAAAAATAGTAAGTAAAATCGCTCCTAGAATCACCTTTGGAAAATAGTAACTCTTTGCAGTCAATCCACAGAGTACTCCTATGACTCCATAGATGCCAACCCAGATCCAAGGGTCAGGATCATTGAGTTGTAAGACCGCAAATACAAAAAAAAGGACGGCTAATATTCCGTTGGTGATTTTCATGACTGGCTATATTGCTTTAAGACTGCCTTGGTATAATTAGATAAAACAAGTTGACCACTCATCGCTGCTCGTTCTTCGAGCAAGGCATCCCAATGATCGGTTCCTTCCCAGAATATTTTTTTAAGTTCTTGCTGTGCTTCTGGATTAGTGCTTACTAAATATTCCGCGAGCGCCATAGTGGCTTTGTCGAGTGCTTCGGCTGATTCGTGTACCTCCGCGTAAAGGCCTTTGTTTTTTGCCCATTCGGCAGATTGAAAAACATTGGCATTGAGCGCCAGTTGACTAAATGCGGCACCGCCAATTTTTCTTTCTACAGCTGGGCCGATGACAAAAGGTCCAATCCCAATATTTAATTCGCTGAGTTTGACTGAGGCATATTTAGTGGCTAGACAATAATCTACCGCGGCTGCGATACCCACACCTCCACCAACAGCTTTACCTTGAACTCGACCAATAATGATCTTGGGGCATTTGCGGCAGGCATTGATCACCCCGGCAAACCCCTGGAAGAATTTTTTTCCAGTATCTGGATCATTGATGGCAATTAGTTCGTCGAAACTAGCACCGGCACAAAATGTTCGGTCTCCTCCGCTTTTCAAAATAATGACTTGGGTAGCCTTATCCGCAGCACTGGTCTCAATAGCTGCTTTTAACTCGGCAAGTAGATGACCGGGAAGAGAATTGTGTTTTGGATGGTAAAAAGTTATCTCTGCAATGGCAGGAGTAGGATGTGTTGTTTTTATATAACCTTCCGTCATGTTTTTTTGACAAAGATAAAAAAAAACGGTACCACTACTAAGTGATACCGTTTTAGGTAATGCGCCTCAACAAGGACTTGAACCTTGGACCTACGGATTAACAGTCCGCCGCTCTAACCAACTGAGCTATTGAGGCTTTTCAAAAAAAGAAGTCCTAATTTTTAGAACTACCCTAATTGAGCGGGACAAAGGTATTCTTTTCTATAAAAAAGTGCAATAATTAAGGCTGTTTTTTTACAGAGAATTAAAATTTGAGTATTTGCATACAATGTATACAAATAACAAAGATACTTACTTAACTTTTTTTGCTTTGATTTCGTTCCCGGCCTGGGTGGTTTTTGAAGAAGGAAATGTGTCCGATTTGAGTTGTTTTGGAAGTTCTAGGTGGAAAACGGTTCCTTCTCCGAGGGTAGACGTTAGCCATATTTTTCCACCGCTCTGATCAATGATGCGTTTACAAATGGCAAGTCCAATACCAGTACCTTTATATTTTTGGGTTTCCCCGACTCTTTTGAACATACCGAATATTTTGTCTTGGTCTTCTGCTTTGATACCAATTCCGTTATCTGTAAAGGTGAGGTGATCAAATTTCATATCAGGTGCCAAATCAATGATGATAGCTGGATGTTTACTATTGTTATACTTTAGGCCGTTTTCGACAATATTCTGGAATATTTGAAAGATCATGATACGGTCCGTAACGATAATAGGGAGTTTTACGGACTTAATAACAAAATTTGGATATTGTCCAGTTGCAGCCACCTGTTGTCGGGTCTCTTCGACGATTTGGTTAAGGTCTACTTTTTCCAAATGTGGTTCGTGATTGCCAGCCCGCGAATAATTGAGAATCTCTTCTATGAGGTTGGCGAGTCTTGCCGTGTTTTTTTCAACATAATCCAAGCATTGCGTTTCGATTGCATCGGGTTGATGTTGCTGACTTTTTTGATGCATTTTTAGCGCCTTAATGGTACTGTTGATACTTTTAAGTGGCGTCTGTAGATCGTGGGATGCGATGTAGGCAAAATTTTGTAAATCTTCGTTGGTTTCTTCTAGCTTTCCTACTGTTTTACTCAGCTTCTTATTAACGTAGAGATAGCTTTGACGAAAAGAATGTACAATTCGTATCAACATATAAGTCAAGATAGTAAAATTGATGATTCTTAATAAAATTAAAACCATATCTGGAAGAGGCTCAGCGACTTTTATTTCTAAAATACTACTCATCGCAACTACGCAGACACAACCGATTGTCAGAAAGATCCAAGGCATTGCGTACTTCTTCTTAATATAAAAAAAGATAGCAGATGGAATGGTTAAAAACCATGGCAGATAAGGAGAGTGAATTCCTCCGGTGCCTAAACAGATAGCTGTAAAGAAAGCCAAACTGCAAAAGGTAAAATAACAACCATTCAGTAAGGTGGATTTATTATAACGAGTCAATGGAAAGAATAAGAGAGAGGCACCAATGGTCGCATAAGCTAAATGTACTCCAAACTCAAATTCTAAATACCAGAAAGTTAAACCAATGATCAACGCATAGATAAGTATCCCAAGATTTACAGAAAGAATAAGTAAAATACTGATTCTAAGTTTCTGATCTTCTCGATATTCCGGCGGAACAAAATTGATTAACAATGACATAGATGGAGTATGTGGTGCTTAAATTTTATAACAAGGATTATGCCTTTGAATAGATTTATGATATCTTTTTTTGATATAAAAATCCTATAAGTTAATGGTGTTTTTTTGTGGAAAGAATTGTCCGTCGATCATCGACCAAAAGCGGAGCGCCGTTTTCTCTATTTCTACTGAAAAAGATGATGTCAAAGAATAAAAACTTATAGATATTCTTACCTGTCCATTGTCTAAGTATTTCCTATATTGAATTACAATTATGCTAATTGAAAAGGTGTTTTTTTGATTATTTAGTAATTTTTCGATTAAAATTATGATTTAGAGATGAAAATGTCTCGTTCCATTGCGAATATTTCAATGATTAATCATTTTTTATGTCTAAAATTATGAATATGGTTGCGATTTAAAGCTATTATTGATAATATTTCAATTATTTAATAAATTAATTGAAAAATTTGCATTAAAAGTACAATTAGCCTTATATTTGTATTAACAAAAGGAGATAAAAAAGATTATCTCTTAATTGTCTCAATACTGTGAGGTGATGAAAGTTGGCAGCCATGCCCCCTTGTCTCGGGGGTGAGGATCAAGGAATAAACGTAGTATAAGTTTTGTTTCGGCATAACTAGGGTTGACCACTAAATTAACCTGTACTATGGCTAACCTCCTCGTGAAGGTTCGAGTCCTTCTCTCACAGCAAGTAAAACCTCTGATAATCATTGTATTATCAGGGGTTTTTTATATTTAGGACATACTGCTAGACATTTTTTGCATTTTCTACCTCCCAGCCTCCTAAAGGAGTAGCTGCTATCCCGCAAATGTCCAGTAGTATGATGTTTAGGAAATAAATTAAACGAAAACATAGCCATATAAAGGAAATGCCTTGATCTATTGAAAGACCAAGGCATTGTCCACCCTGAATGGGATTAGGGCGATTGATGGTAAAAGAACTTTTGTCGGCACTGGTAGTTAAAGGAAGATTTGAATGTGCGTTTCTTTCTGTACGATTGGTAACAACTGCACAGCATTTATCTGCAAAACTTATTGGGAAGTCGAAAGTTTGATCCTTATCGGTATCCGTTACAAATGTACCCCATTGCACTAAAGCAATATCTTGACCGTTAGCATCCTTTACTCGTGCATAATTTCGATCATTTCTATTACCTCCAACCGCTAGCATAT
>CAZYAC010000096.1:0-2387 GCA_964645475.1 uncultured Saprospiraceae bacterium
CCCAAATCCGTCACCTCATAAATCCGTACCTCATCATTCCACAAACTACCGTCCGCTACAACCTTAATCCCCCACTCCGTCACCGTCACCTCTTTGATATGCAGCTCCAATTCTAACTGATCAACATGCTGCAAAATCTGTCCACGATATTTCCATTTTGTTTCGTGGTTTGGCAGTTGAATAAACTTTGGATTTGGCAAATCCGCACCAATCCCCTGCTGAATCGTAAAAGTCTGCAACGCTTGCATCATCGCCTCGACGCCCAACGAACCAGGCATCACCGGATCTTGATAAAAATGACAAGTAAAGAACCAGTCGTATACTTTGATTGCACGCACCGCATGTACATAGCCCGCACCAAAGGTTCCCTGATCTTTTGCGATAATTAACGAGTCGAGTAAACGTAATTGACCATCGGATAATCGATAATGTGGTTTGTCCGCTGGAGCGGTAAATAATTTCATTTTTCCATAAGGAGAATCTAAATTAATTCGGCGATAAGATTTTTCGGTCAGTGCTTCTCTACGATACCATGGGTCTACCATTTTTCCGCCATCTAAGCCGACTTGTTCTTTTAACATATCCGCAGGGAAGAAACCAAAAGAAGATTTTCCTTTGTAGAATACATGGCCGTCAATCGACAACTCAAAAGTATAGTTTTGCAAAACGGTTCCACCTAAGGCGACCGATGAAGTTAAGACGGTATGATTCGTAATCGTTTTATTTCTAAAATCAGTTCCGATGGGTAAATCGAACGTTTGTCCATTTCCATCTAGGTTACGGAAATATAATTGCTTATCTGGAAAATCTAACGTACTTCCCATGTAGGCACCCGATAATCCGCATGGCTGCAAAGCTACTTCCATCAGAATGGAATAAGGCATCGTGGAATGCGCATTCTGCTGATAATACCAAGCATTTTCAGGGACATCATATTCCGCTACGGTAGGAATGGGTTTAGAAAAATCGCGGCGCGTTCCATCGATGGATAGGATTCTAGAAATTACTTGAAGATCAGTATTCGGTTGTCGGGAAACGGTTTTATCATCGTAGATTTTAAATTCGTCTCCAAAACATTTGGATAATTTATCTAAAGCGAAAGTGGTGATATCTTCTTCATTCATCAGCGCACCTGTACTGCGTGGAGAGACATACACTCCGGACTGTTTTTCTAAATATTTAGGATTGTCCTTTTCACGTAATTGTAGTCCTAGGTTTTCAAAATGCACCGTTACTATACCATCAGAAATGATTTCCAAATCTCCAATTACATAAGGATCAGGAATTAATCCAATTTCTTTGATTTCTAATTTATAAATTAATTTGGTGTCTTTGGTTGTCACCTGTTTACGACAGCGAACTTTTTGTGGCAGATCAAATACCGGTTGGTAACGGGCATCTTTCGTCAAGCGTTGTAAGCCCAACATCATCATATAAAACCGTAGAAGATTCCCACCACCTTCCGCTTGTAATGAACCAGCCAATACTTCATCGTCTCTAAAATGGCAAGGAAAATACCAGTCGTCCGGACGCAAGTCTTTCTCTGCCACAATCAATCCCAATCCATAAGCACCACCTTTGGTATCTACGGATACAATGCGGTCTAACATGAGAATTTTTTCTGGTGGAAGTCTAAGAGATTCGTTGCGTCCGTTAGGATGATAACTTTCATTTCCGAAACAAGTAACCGGATCTCCTGCGATCAGCGCTTGTAAATCTGCTTTGGAAAAAGCCGTTTTTTCGGTCGTTAAGAAGGGCGTAAAATGTTGTTTTATGGCATTGGCCCGAACTGCTTTTTCTTTATCTGTATAAACAACTCCTGCACCGTCTTCCAATTGCTCATCACGGAAAAAACCAGCACATCCACCATCCATTTTTAAGACCAATCGATCTTCTACATAACATCGGTAGCTAAAAAAGAAAAGCGTGTTGTCTGCATTTTTCACAAAAGAATTAATAGAGATATCATACCGTAAAGTTTGTCCCTCAAAAGGTAAATCATCTACAAAAGTCAGCGTACAATCAAGTAAACGATAAACGAGAATTCCTTTATTTTCTAAATCAATTCCTAGATAGGAAATCAACATCAAATCACATTGTCCAGACTCGACCGATACGGCCCAAGGAATTTGACGATCCGTCGTAAACCAAGCATTATATGGAATATCGTATTCCGTTTGCATCGTCGAAGGTTCAAAAACACCCAATTTTCCTTTTAGATCAGTAACGCGACTCACCAATAAATACGGATCCATTGGCAACATCACCCGACGAGAATATGTATCAATCTCACGATATGCTGGACCGAATACTTTTGCAATTGATCCATTGGCAAATTCCACTAAATCTTCTTGGGAGAAAATAACGGTCTTATCTTTTAAGGATTC